>JBKJMP010000426.1:0-4261 GCA_046596395.1 Gemmatimonadaceae bacterium | reverse complement strand
CTGGGGCGCCTTCACGGCCTATCACCTGAAGCAGATGGGCGCGAACGTCACGCTCGTTGATGCCTACGGTCCCGGCAACGCGCGCTCGACGTCCGGCGACGAGACGCGCGGCATCCGCTCGTCCTACGGAGATCGCGACGCTGGCGAGCTCTGGGTGCAGTGGGCATCAACGAGCGTGACGTTCGCGCCCATCTGCTTCAGGTGATAGGCCGTGAAGGCGCCCCAGACACCCGCGCCGATGACGACGACGTCTGGCGACGAGCCGCCCACGATCGACCGGCTGCGCTTCGGTGCAAAGCCAGGCACGGTGGGGGCCGCCGGCGCGCAGGCGTCGAGCAGGATCAGCCCCGCACCAGCGCCAGCGAGCTTCAGGAACTCGCGGCGCTGGACGGCGTTGCCGGTGTCGTCAGGGGGCATGGTTTCGGGAGGGAGGTGCCGCCGAATATGATCGCGCGCCCGACTCTAATACAAGACTGGCAAAGAGCCATGAGCACGAGCATGAGCCTCCAGCAATGAGCAAGTCAGAGCTCGAGCCCCAGCTCCAGCTCGAGCTTGGAGCTCGGCGTGCTCAATGCTCGCGGCTCGTGCTCATTGCTCGGCTCCTTCCGGCCACGGAAGGTGAGTCGCCACAGGCCTGATCCGGTCGTATACTCTCCCGATGATCGAACGAACCCACTCGGCGATGCTGCTCGCCGTCCTTGCCTTCGCCTCCGCGTGCGAACAATCGCGCGTCCAAGGCGAAACCCCGTACGCCGCGCGATTCGCCACCGAACAGCCGGCATACGTGCGCACCGCCAGCGCGACCGGCGCGCCCGATTCTACGCGGGTGAAAGAGACCTTCATCGATCCGCAGTACACTGCCGCGCAGGCCGTTGCGGGCGCCCAGGTGTATTCAGCCACATGTGCGCGGTGCCACGCGTCCGTCCAATGGAAGGGCGGTACCTTCGCCGCGACCTGGAAGGACCGTCGTCTCTCGGATTTCTACGACCTCGTATCCGTCACGATGCCACAGGACAACCCCGGTGGACTCACCGCACAGCAGTATGTGGACGTGACCGCGTACGTGCTTCAACTGGCCGGCTTTTCCAGCGGGGATGTTCCCCTCCGCGCCGACACCACGATGCTGCGGCATGCCCGGCTTGCCATCAAGGATTCGATCCAGACGCCGCCACCCCGCGCCCCGAGAGGCTCATGAAGAACCAGTTGCTGCTAGCGCTCGCACTGACCGTTGGCGCCGCGCGCGCCCAAGCGCAATCGTCCGCGCCGACGAACGACGCACCCAACCCGTATCGCACCGTCGAGGGATGGGCACGTCTCCCAGAGGGGCGTACGTGGGGCTCGACGAGCGCGGTAGACATCGACAGGAACGGCACGAGCATCTGGGTCGCCGAACGGTGCGGCACGAACAGTTGCCTCGCGTCGCGGCTGCCGTCGGTGCTGCGGTTCGACGCGAGCGGGCGTCTCGAGCGCGCGTTCGGTGAAGGGCTGATCGCGTCGCCGCATGGGATTCACGTCGATCACGAGGGGAACGTGTGGGTGACCGACTGCGCATGCACGCGGCCGGCGGCCGGCACCGTTGTGGACAGCGCGACCGCACCGAAGGGTCACCAGATCTTCAAGTTCACCAGCGACGGCAAGCTTCTCATGACGCTCGGCGCACCCGGTGGCGGGCGTGATGCGTCGTACTTCTGGCAGCCGAACGACGTCCACGTCGCCCCGAATGGCGACATTTTCGTGGCGGAAGGGCATTCGTCCGCGCCGGCGACCGCCGTTGCGCGCGTTCTGAAGTTCGACAAGACTGGAACGCTGCTGAGGACGTGGGGCATGTTCGGAAAGGGCGACGGCCAGATGGACCAGCCGCATGCGCTCGCGATGGATTCACGCGGGCGGCTCTTCGTCGGCGACCGTGGCAACGATCGCATCCTGATCTACGACCAGGACGGTAAGCTGCTCGACACGTGGTACCAGTTCAGCCGGCCGAGTGGCATCCACATCGATCCCGCGGACCGGATCTTCGTGGCGGATTCGGAGTCCGGCTCGGTTGGCTCGGCGCGCGAGTCACGGAAGGACTTTAAGCGCGGCATTCGCATCGGGAGCGCGAAGGATGGCTCGGTGACGGCGTTCATTCCGGATCCCGATCTCAATCCGCCGAGCACGAGCGCGGCTGAGGGTGTCGCGGTGGATAAGGATGGGAATGTGTATGGTGCGGAGGTGGGGCCGAAGGCTCTCAAGAAATACGTGAGGAAATAAGGAACGGGGCACAGGGAAGAGGGACACCGTGAAAGGAAAAAGACCTGCCGCTCGGCAGGTCCTTTTTTCGTGCTGTGTACGTGCAGAACAGCGAAGGCTCAGGCCGTGGTACGCTTGCGGCGAGCCATTGCCAAGCCGGCGAGTCCCGTTGCCATCAGGAGGATTGATGCCGGCTCCGGAGTCGCGGTGACATTCGCCGCCGTGCCGTAGGTGATGTTGTCGAGGCCGATAGTGTCGCCCGCATTCGAGTTGGCGTCTTCAAACACGAGCGATCCGATGTTTCCAGCACCGCTTGTGACGCCCATGAAATACATGTTGTTGTTCTGGAAGTTTTGCGATACCGAGGAGAATCCAGCCAACATTGACCCCCCGCCGTTCTGACCGGTCCAGGCGTAAACGTTCAGCGTGTTGTTGAAGCCGGGATTGAAGTAGTCGATGATGAACAGGCCAACACCAAAAACCGGGTTGGCGAACGAGATGGTCAGCGACGAGGCGTTGACGCCGTCGAACAGAAATTCCGATGACGCATGTGGGCCCTCACCTAGAACAGCTCCGGAGGTGTTGCCTTGGCCCGGACCCGCGCTGGTCATGATGGTGTTCACGTCGCCGGAGGGGGTCAGCGTGACACCGGGCGTAAAATTCGGGTTGAGCGGGCCATTGGGCTGCCCGGCGAAGGTGATCGTGTTCGCCGTCGCGCCGTAGCCAGACAGAGACGCAATGAAGGCTGCGTAGTTCCCGGAGGGCCCGTTCGCCCCGAAGGTCAGGACCTGAGCGGACGCGGGGGATGCCATGCCGCCCATGAGGGCCGCGGCGACGCAGACGAAAGCAGTTTTCTTCACGAGGAGCTCGGTGGGGATGATGGAGATTCAGCAGCGACCATCGCTCTGTGAGTCAACCGACGTGCCTACAGAAATTTGCGCGCAAGTCGTTCTGACAGTTGATTTTAGGATATAACGCTTTGTAGGGCGGCCCGTGAAGTGTAGCGTACGCGCATCTCAATGTGATGCGCATACGCACCTGCCGTCGTAGGGATCCCCTACCTGCCCGGTAGCGCCAGAGCCACCAGCCCTGCCTGTGTCGACGCGCCCGTCGCGTACACGATGTACTGCCGGCCGCGGTGCATGAACGTCATCGCCGGTGCAGTCGTACGAGCCGGAATCGTGACCGCGCCGACCTGCCGTCCGGTCGCCTTGTCCACGGCGTAGATCTGCACGGGGCCCGGCGGATTGTAGCTGCGTCCCGTGCTGTAGATGAGCAGCGGCTTGGTATTCATCACCTGCGGCTGGCCGCGTCCACCGGTGGAGAGCGGGAGCTCGACGCCACGGTAGTAGGCCGTGTCGTATCCGGTCGGCGGCAGGAGCTTGCCACCGCTCGGGATCCACCACGACTTGTCGCCGGAATTCATGTCGTACGCGGTCACGCCGCCAAGCTCTTTGGGCTTGAGGATCGAGAGCCCCGCGAGCATGCTCGCCGTGGCACCGCGGGCACCGAATCCACCGGCGCCGGGCGTTGCCGTCGGCTTCACGTAGTCCGCGGGTGCGGGCAGCGCGCCCGGCATGCCGCAGCTGTCGCGCGGTGAGCTGTAGTTGAACTCGGAGCACGGATCCTTCCGCACGCTCATCGTGCTCAGCCCACTCTGCGAGCCGATGAACATCATGCCCGTCTCGGGATCGACGGCAGCGCCGCCGTCGATGTTCACGCCGCCCGATGCGCCAGGCGCATACCAGGCGCACGTCAGCCCGCTCGGCCCCGATCCATCGGCGACGACGGCTGGGATGTAGTACGGGCCCATGCGGCACCGCTTCGCCAACTTGAGCGCGGAGTCCTTGATCGCCGGCGTGTAGTCGATGAGGTCGGACTCGACGAGCCCCTGCTGCGAGTATGGAAGTGGCTTGGTGGGAATCGGCTGCGTGGGCGACGTCTGCTCGCCGGGCACGTCGCTCTGGAGCACCGGCGTCTCGACGATCGGCCAGATGGGCTGACCAGTCACGCGATCGAGCACGTACACCCA
>JBKJMP010000254.1:0-27176 GCA_046596395.1 Gemmatimonadaceae bacterium | reverse complement strand
CGACTCCGTGGGAGACGTGACTTCGCCAGAGCAGGCGCCCACGAGGGCAACTGCGGCGAGCGCAAGCATGGTGCGGGCCTTCATCGGCAAACGCATGTGATCCTCTCGGTACTGTGGCTGGTGGCACTCGCACGGAGCCGTCTGCGACGAAAATTCGCCGGATTGGACCTCCGCTTCTCACCGCAACGAGTAAACGTCGCCGTGGCGGAACGAGGCTAAAGCAATGCCGGGGCCATGTTTTCGCTGGACATTATGTCCCGATTGCGCCTGTCACTGGAGTGGCGCGCCAACTAGTTCGGTCACACATCCCGTTGACCTACGTAGCATTGACCGATTGTCAGATGGATTTTTGTCTTGCAAAAAGCGGCGAATCGTGCACTATGCGCAGTATGCGGAGCAGTTAGGACCTGTGTGCTTCTGACATAAGCTGTTGCAAATCCTACTGATGCGCGATTCTTGAGGGGTACTCCACAAGTAGCCTGGTTGGTGTCCCTCCGCTTGCGCGAAAGCATTTAGCGCGCTGTGCAGAATATGTACGGCTATCGGCTGCATGAGCATCAAGTAATTGGACATCAATCGAGTCCAAAAGCTCACAAGCGGGGGATTGACGATCACTTCAGGGTCCGCAGCAAGCGCCTCATGAACAGCCGTCCGGCCGGCTCGCGTAACGCGGGCCGGCCGGACGATGATCCAGAGCCTCAGCGGTCAGCTCGAGGCGATAATGTAGCCGCTGTGCGTTGCTGGCTGATGGCGATTTGATCTCGCGCTTTCGAGCGGTGGGATGTAGCCGCTCATCGCGAAACGAGTGGCAAGGCTATGCTGCATGGGAATCTCCAGGAATGCGGCCCGTCTGTGCGCGCCGCGGTTGGGAAACAATGGGATGGCTGCGGTAGTAGATCGAGCGGTCCTCGAGTGTCTACGGCAGTGGCGCGACTGCTCCCACTTCCTTGAATTCCGCCGTCGCATAGCCGCTGAAGTGCTTGATGCGGCGGAACAGCACGCTCGCGTCGTAGTCGATGTACGTGGCCATCGACGGGTCGCCGACCGACTCATCGATGCAGCCGCCGAAGTCGTGGCAGTACGTCATCACCCAGTTCTTCCGGTCGGCCGGGTTGACCTTGGGGACGTACATGAAGAGTTGAACCGTCTTCGTGGGGTTGAAGCGCATGGCCGGGTAGAAATCCACGCGGGGGGTGTCCGTCGTTGCGCCCCGGATGACCACCGTCAGCACGATCGGCAGTGTGTGCGGCGTGCAGGGGGCGTTCCACATGGACGGTCCGTAGCCCGACGTCGCCATGTCGCAGACGGAGGAGGCGGGAATCACGAGCTTGTTCGGTCCGAGCGAGAACGACTGGTTGTAGCGCGGGTCGAACGTGACCGAGTACGTGCCGTCAACGACGCCGTAGAGCGCCTTGGTTGCCGCATCCGGAACGAACATCGACTTCGCTTCCACCGAGCGGCTCACTTGTGTGGCGGCCGGCGACGTGACCTCACCCGAGCAGGCGCCGACCAGGGCGACCGACGCGAGCAGCAGGATTCGGGAAGCGGTGGAGCGAGCCTTCATCGGCAAACGCATGCGAACTGTCCTCGATCGTGGGAGTACGTGGCAAAGTTCCGGATGAGTCCAGGCGACCCCGCCTGCCTTCTCTTTCCGGGCTGCACCGCGACGTGGGAAGGAAGAGTGCCGTGGCGAGAGCAGCCTGAAGCAATGCCGGGACCATACTTTCGATGTTGGAAAAATCCGTCAACGTGTCTCAACTTGTCCCGATTGCCGGATGCATTCCGTCACTTTGCGCGTTGAGTATTGACGTAATGACCGAGAGTTTTGTGGGCGTGGCCGTGCAAATAGCGGCAAGTTCACGCATTATGCGGCACACATGCCCTCTTTTCCGCGTGTCGCGACTCGCTTATCGCGCGGTGCGCCCGGCGCGAACCTGCAACGGCCACGTCACCGTTCTCACCTCGCTTGCGGTGCCCCAAACCCCCTCGATCTCCCGAACGAAATCGGGTACCGGGCTCGTACCCGTGGCGGCCGTGCATCGAGTAACTGCCGACCAGCTATTGAGATATCCCTCTAGCTGATCCAAGGTCCAGCTGGCTTCCATGCGGAACGCCGGAGCCCGTAGCTCGGCATACGGAAAGGGAAGAGTCGCGTACCCTGACTCCACGGTCGAACGCTCTTTCGGCCACCAAGGCCCTAGCGTCTCGCTGTAGAATCGCCCGATAGCTGGCGCGAGTGTATCGATGTTAATCAGTCCGTAGCTCCATACGGCGAGCAGACCTCCCGGAACGAGCACGCGGTTCGCCTCCTCGTAGAAGCGCGGCAGGTCGAACCAGTGCAGCGCCTGAGCGACGGACACCAGTTGTGCCGACCTGCTCTGCAGCGGGCTCTGCTCAGCCGTGGCCGCGAGATAGAAGACTCCATCCACCTGGGCCGCATTCGCGAGCTGTGCAACGCTCGGGTCAGTCGCAACCACCGCATTGAAGTAGGCAGCCAGCGCTCCAGCCGCTTGGCCACTCCCCGTGCCACAATCCCAAGCCCGGTCGTGCCCTGGCGCCTCGCCAGCCAGCCACTCGAATAGCTCTGGTGGATAGTGCGGCCGGTACTTCGCGTACAGCCGGGCCGACTGCGAGAAATAGTCCGAAAATGTGGTCACGCTTGGTGCCATGACCAGAAACTTGCCGGTTCCGGCTGCGCCTTGACCCCAGCGCCGTTGATAATTCCGCCGCCGCTAGTCACTTTACAGCTCCGGTGAGCACACGCCCGCCGCAGCGAACCCGTGGTCGTCGGAGATGCCAAGCCCCAACATTCGCTCGGATACGTCGGCGGAGCATGAGATCCCCGGGGAGCGCATTTTCCAGGACGCGGACGGCGCCCGCTGGCGCGTCTATGAACAGGCCTTCTCCGACTACGACCGTCGGACCGGGACGTCGCTGATCTTCGCCAGCGAGGCGGCCGTGCGGCGTGTGCGCGATTTCCCGGCCGACTGGATTACGCTCTCGGACGATGAACTTGTGGACCTGAGCTGGAAGGCATAGGTCGCTCGTAGCGCGGAACTCCCGCGCTTTCTCCGACAGCGATCGGAATCGGCGCCTCAACCCGCTGTCCCTCCACCAGTGCCGGACGCCCCTCGGCCATCAGTCGCGTCACGAACCGCTGTCCCTCGGACACCCGTTCCACCTCGATAGCGATCGAATCCAGCGCCTGTTCCATGCGCTCGAGCCGCTGATTGTTCTCCGCCGTCGCGGGGGCAACCCTCGGGAGTGATCCCTTCTTCCAGAAGTATCGGGAGATCGACAGCGCGATGGGTGTCAGTACGAAGATTGTGAAGACGATGACGATCGGGACCATGCTGTCCACCAGGCGATTGAAGTTCTGGGGCGGGCCCCCCGGGGCGCCCGGCGTCCGGCCCGCGACCGCCGCCATCCGTGCGGGTATGGACGCCAGTTGTTGGCTGTTCTGATCGATCTCCTGCTCCAGACGCACGATTCGCGTATCAAGTACCGCGAGACGCTGCTCGAGGCCGGCCCTGTCAGGCCCGGTCGCCGAGCGCATGTCCTCGCGCGTCTTCTCACGCCGCTCGGTCGCGGAGGTGATCTGCCGCGATAGTTCGGTGGCGCGGTCACGAAGGGCGACGACGTCCTGCCGCGTGAGCATCCGGGGCGTAACGACTTGGCCGGCAACGGCGCCCTGTACCGGGGCGATGGTGGCCTGGGCAGCGGCCGCTTCGAGCTGTTGGGAACCGGATCCTTGCGTCATGCGGCCCATACGGGAGGATTGCGGCGCGTGTTACATGGGAGTCCTGTTGGAGGCCCAGGTTGATCCATGCCTGCCCGTTGAGGCTATGGCAAAGTGAGCTGAAATGCCAGCGTTGCGCCCCCGTCGGCGTTCGGGAGAATCGTCCCGCCGAGCAGGATGCGATCCACCTTGTTGTCAGGATGGGCGTGGGAGTAGCGAACGACCTTCAGTCCACTGAAGGTGCCGATTGCCGCACCCAGGGCGACGTCACTCGCCCAATGGCGATTATTGTACATGCGGGACAGTCCGACGAGGGTCGCCCCTCCGTACAGTGCCGGACCCACGACCCAGACCGACTTCGGCCACATGCGCCGAGCTTCGCTGGTAACGGCTGACGCGGCTGCAAAGGCCGTCGAGGTATGACCCGACGGAAAGGACTTGCGGTCGCTTTCCCCGAACCCGCCGCCAAACTGGAAGTCGCGGGGCTCGGTCGCGTTCGAGACGTAAGGCCGCGAGCGGCCCAGTGCGCCCTTCAGGACGTTGGTGAAAGCTGAGGCGATGAGGACCGACTCCGTGCCGTGCCAGCCGAGATCCGCGACGTTCTTGAAGCGGCCGGCCTTCCCGATCGCATACAGGCCCGCCCCGATATAGTAGGCACCCGGGCTGGCGATGTACTCCACCCCCGTTGCCGAGCGCCTAAAGAACCGGTTCTCCTGGGTGGTCGGGTTCTGGAGCTGCTCGGCGATCTGCTTGTCGAAGGGAAACATGACGAAGGTCAGGCCGACGAAGCCGGCCGCGAGTACGGCGTCGCGATAGTCAAAAAGCGTCTTGTGCGCTGGCGCGTTCGCCGTGTCGCGCGGCGTGACGGTCCGGCCATCCGCGCCGGTAGTTACTTGTGCCACCGCGACGCTTGCCAGTACCGGAACCAACGTCAGGACGGAGAGGGACAACCGAATTGCGCGACCGAGTCGTGTCATTGCGTTCTCACGGGGTGATTTCGGATCAAGGACCCGAACGCCATGCAGGAATCAGGCGAGTCGCCCGGCGTGGCTGGCGGGCGCATTCGCATCCCGCGACGTTTCTTCACCCTCACACCAAGGTGTCTCATGCCGGATGTGCGCCACTTTCGCTGGACCGACGTACCGGAGGAACGCGTCACCGACGCGATCTCGCGGCGACTCATTACGGGCGACCAGATGATGCTCGCCCATGTCTACCTGAAGAAGGACGCGCTCGTCCCGCAGCACTCACATCACAACGAGCAACTGACGTACATCCTGTCGGGCGCGCTGCATTTCTTCATCGGTGCGGATCGCGCCACGGAGATTATCGTCCGCGAGGGTGAGGTCCTGCACATCCCGTCGAATGTTCCTCACGAGGCGCGTGCGCTGGAGGATACGCTCGACGTGGACATCTTCAGCCCCCCTCGGCAGGACTGGCTCGACGGCACGGACAGCTACTTCCACCGGAAGTAGCAGAATGGACCTTGGACTGCGCGGAAAGGTCGCGCTCGTCGCAGCTTCGAGCCGTGGACTCGGGCGCGCGGTGGCGGAAGAGCTCGCGCGCGAGGGCGCGAGCGTCGTGGTGTGCGCACGCTCGCGAGACGCGCTCAGCGCCGCGGCGCAGGCGATTCGTTCAGAGACTGGCGCGCGGGTCGTCGACGTCGTGGCCGACCTGACACTACCAAGCGACGTGACCCGCGTTGTGGAAACGAGCCTGCGCGAGCTTGGGCGCATCGACATCCTGGTGACCAATACGGGCGGGCCGCCGGCCGGGCCCTTCGAGAGTCACTCCGCGGAGGCTTGGGATGTCGCGATTCGGCAGAACCTGATGAGCGTGGTGGAACTGTGTCGCGCGGTGCTGCCGAGGATGAAGGAGCAGCGTTGGGGGCGCATCATCAACGTGACGTCGATCGCCGTGAAGCAGCCGGTGGACAATCTCATCCTGTCCAACAGCGTGCGAGCGGCGGTGACGGGATTCGCGCGCACCCTGGCCAACGAGGTCGCTACCTACGGGATCACCGTGAACAACGTGATGCCGGGCTACACGCGCACGCAGCGGGTGGAGGAACTGGCGCAGCGCAATGCCGATCTGCGTGGCACGACCGCAGCGGACGAGCAGGCTGCGTGGGAGCGCCAGATCCCGATGGGCCGCCTCGGTGATCCTGCGGAGTTCGCTGCGATGGTGACGTTCCTCGCGTCGGAACGTGCGAGCTACACCACAGGGGCGTCGATTCCAGTGGATGGCGGGTGGATCCGGGGGCTTGTGTGAACGAGCATCGTTGGATGTTGCCGGGCTAGCTAGTCGCGCGCCGCAATGGTGTGATGAGCCTTCAGCGGGAGCGGGAGCGTGAGCGTGGGCCTCCAGCAATGAGCACGTCAGAGCTTGGGCTCGGGCTGGACCTCCGGCTCGAGCTCGGGGAGCTCAATGCTGGAGCCTTCACGCTCATGCTCCAGCTCTGAACTGAAGCACTACGAACTTCGATCCAAGACACTAGAACGGCAGGTCGTCATCGTTGAACGGCGGCGGATCATCGTGCGGCGGAGCGTCATCGCGCGGCGGTCCGGACGATTCGGCTCGGCTCGCACGCGGAACGGGCGCGGGATACGGGCTGCGCGCGCCGTCGCGTGGCGGCCAGATGATGCCCTCGCATCCGGGACCTCCGCGCTCCTTTGGCTTGTTCCTGCACTTGAAGTCCGGTGCCTTCGGGTTGCGCTTCGTGAGGCGGTCGTCCCACATGGCCCCGCCGCAGATGGGGCACGCCGGCATGCCGTCGGCGGGCGCGGTCACGGCCGCGGGCGCGCCATCGGCCTGCGCGACCGGCTTCGCGTCGCGTGGCGGCCAGATGACGCCGTCGCACTCGCGGTCCTTGCACTTGAAGTCGGGGGCCTTGGGATTTCGCTTGCCCATGCGATTGTCCCACATCGGACCCTGGCACTTGGGGCAGTTGGGAACTGCGGCGTCGTCGGCGGGGGCGGTTTGCTGCTCGGACATGGTCTCGTGGTAAACGGCGATGTGTTGCGCGGCAGCTGGACGCTACCGGATGACGTCGGGCTTGTCGGCCAACTCGTACTTGAGCTGAATGGCGGCCATGCGCTCGATCATCTCGAAGAAGAGCTCTTCCGGCATCGTCGGGCAGGCTGGACGAATGCGGCGGCGCAACTCGGAGGTGATGTGTGCGAGGCGTTCGTCTCGCGCGCGTTGTTCGAGATCGCTCGTCAAAGCCGTCCGGACGAAGGTCTCCAGTCCTGAAGCCAGTCAGCCTGCCCCGAGCAATCTATCCGACTCGGGGCAGGCTGAAAACAGGTGCGTCAAATGAGTCCAGCGGATTCAGACCGCGTCGGACAATGACGTGAAGTTGAAGTCCTTTACCTTGAGCGTGGGAAACACCACGTTGCCCCCCGCCTCGGTACCGGCCACGCGCACCGCCCGGCCGATCATCTCGAGGTTGTTGAGCATGAACAGCGGGCTTTCGTTGAAGCGCAGGTTCTTCACCGACCGCGTCACCTTGCCATCCTCGATGAGGAAGGTGCCGTCGCGGGTGAGGCCCGTGTAGAGCACCGTGCGCGGATCCACTTGCCGCAGGTACCAGAGCCGAGTCACGAGGATGCCGCGCGGCGTGGACGCGATCATCTGCTCGGTGGTGGCATCGCCACCGACCATTTTCACGGCGCCGAGTCCGCCATTCGGCCGCGCATTCTTTTTCTGCGCCCAGAAGCGCGAGTATGCAAGCTGCTTGAGCGCGCCGTTCTCGATCCATACCTCGCGGCCAAGTGGGAGTCCCTCGCCCGTCCAGGGCTGTCCGAGGAGTTGGGGATCGGCGGGATCCGAGAACAGGGTGACCCGGGGATCAACGATCTTCTCGCCGATCTTCGTGCCACCGCCCGTCTTCGAGAAAGCCGAGCGTCCCTCGTCGGCGCTGCGAGCGTCGAGCGCGAAGGCGAGCAACTGGACGAGGTCGCCGACAGCCTGTGGCTCGAGGATCACGGTGTAGCGGCCGGGCTCCACCGCCACAGGGTTGCGCGACGCACGCGCCTTCTGGATGGCGCGATCGCTCACGGCCTTGAAATCGATCTGCTTCCAGTCGGGATGGTCGGCGGCCGCCCACCCGGAGCCCGTGCCGTCGTTCGTGCGGACGGTGAGCTGGTAGTTCGCGTTCGTGGCCGGGAAGTAGGCGAAGAGTCCGGTGTTCGATGCGATCGCGTTGTATCCGCTGCCCGCGGTGATGAAGCCCGCGGCCGCGAGGTCGCCCATGGCCTTCGCCTCCTTGATCGCCGTGTTGGCGGCGGCGGCGCGTTCGGCAGGCGTGAGGTTGGCGGTCGAATCGAAGAACGATTGTACGTCTGTGTACTGCTGCGGCGGGAGGAGCGGCATGTTCTCGGGATCGTCCGGGGCGAGCCGCGCGATCGCCTCGCTCTGGCGTACGGCGCGCTCGATGCCTTCTGGTGTAAAGTCGCCGGTGGTGACCACGGCGTGCTTCGGCCCATAGCCCGACTGCACGACGAGCTGCGAGTTGCTGACGCCCCCCGATGTGGAGATGCGATTGGCGGCGAAGCGGATGTTGCCGGTGTAGCCGCCGCCGAGCTGCGCGCCGATGGTGTCGGCTTTCGACAGCTTCACGACGCGCTCGAGGAACGCCTGCGCTTCGGTGCGCGACATCATGTCGCCCGGTGCGGCGGCCTTCGCCACATCGAAAAGGCTCTTGGGCGCGTTCATGCCTTTCTCCCCGTGTTGATGACGTTGATGTTGCGGAACCGGCTCGGCACGCAGCCGTGGCTGACCGCGTTGACCTGCCCGGGCTGTCCCTTGCCGTCGAAGAAGCTGGCGCCCATCTCGTAGCTGCGTCGTCCGCCGATCATGTCCATCGAATTCCAGAACTCCGGCGTGCGCATCTGGTAGGCGACGTCCTTGAGCTGTCCGACGATCTTGCCGCCCTTGATCTCATAGAAGAGCTGCCCGCCGAACTGCGCGTTGTAACGCTGCTGGTCGATCGAGAAGCTTCCGTCGCCAACGATGGCGATGCCGCGGTCGGTGGCCGCGATGATGTCCTCGTAGCTCGTGTCGCGCTCACCGGGCAACTGCGAAATGTTGGGCATGCGCTGGAACTGCACGCTGCTCCAGTTGTCTCCGTGGCAGCATCCATGACTCGCGATCGGACGGTTCTGGCTCTGGTACCACCAATCGAGCATCGGTGCCTGCTCGCGCGTGGTCTGGTAATCGTTGAGCATGCCGTTCTTCACGATGAGGAATTCGTCCGGCTTCACGCCGTCGTCGTCCCATCCGATGGTCGAGCACCCGCCAACCTCGGAGCGGTTGCCCTGGATGTTCATGTAGTCCGGTCCGTAACGGAACTTGCCCAGCTTGTCGCGCGGCGGAGCGAGGAAGCTCGTGCCGGCGTAGTTCGCCTCGTATCCCATCGCGCGATCGAGCTCGGTGGGATGGGCGATGCTCTCGTGGATCGTGAGCCAGAGGTGACTCGGGTGCAGCACGAGGTCGTAGCGCCCAACTTCCACCGGCTTGGCAGCAAGCTTCTGCGCCGCTTCCTCGCCCCACTTCTGTGCGTTCTCCACGGGCTTCGCGTCCGTGAGGTACTCGTAGCCGCGCGCTGCCGGCTGGATGACGTTCGTCCGCGTCTGGAAATCGGAGAAGTCGGGCTTCACGGCGGTGGCCGCGAAGGGAAGCCAGCTGCGGATGACGGTCTGGGTGGTGAACGTGCCTTCCGTGTTGGCGTAGTTCTTCTCCTCCTTCACGAAGAACATGTTGCTGTTCACGAACTTTACGCCGCTCACCTTCATCGCCTCCGTGTTCGCGCGGATGAGCAGGTCAGCCTTCTGCTCGATGGGCACGGTGAACGGGTCGATGGTATGTGGGGTGACGTAGCGTCCGTCGGGCGTTGGCGTTGCTGGCGCGAGGCGCACGCGATCAGCCATGGGCAGCACGTTCGCCTTCGCGATTGCCAGTGCTTCCTTCGTCGCGGCTACGACCCCCGCCTTCGACAGGTCTCGCGATGCGCCGAAACCCCACGTGCCGTTCACGAGCACACGTACACCGACGCCGAGGGTGTCGGTGTCCACGACGTTGACGATCTGCTTTTCGCGCGTGACGACGAAGTTGTTCCGGTAGCGCCCAATGCGCGCGTCGGCGAACGAGGCACCGCCGATTTTTGCGGCGTTGAGCGCCTCCACGAGCAGCTCCTTCGTGGCCGGGTCCATGGCCGCTGGCTCGCGCATGGGGCTGATCCGCTGCGCCAGCGCCTCCGCGCGCGTGAGCGCCGGCACGGTGAGCGCCAGCGCGCCGGCCGCGGCACCGGTCTTCAGGAAGTCACGCCTGTTTGTCATTGGTGAATTGGTGGGTGGTGAATTGGTGAATTGGATTACTCAATTCGGCATTCATCCAACTACGACAGGGCGGCTGGAAGTTTCGTTGCGCCCAGAGTGTGCGGGTGTTGTGAGCGTCGTTCCTCTCGTCCTCTCGTCCTCTCGTCCCGTCATCCTGTCCGCCCCGTATTGATCACATTCGCCATCCGAAACCGGCTCGGCGGACAACCGTGGCTGACCGCATTCGCCTGGCCGGGCTGTCCCTTTCCATCGTTGAACGTCCCGCCAAGCTGGTAGCTGGACTGCCCGCCGAGGAGGTCCAGGCTCGCCCAGAAATCGGGAGTGCGCATCTGGTAGGCGACGTCCTTCAGCATTCCGACGAACTTGCCGCCGCGGATCTCATAGAACAGCTGCCCCCCGAACTGCGCATTGTACCGCTGCTGGTCGATCGAATACGACCCTCGGCTCAGGATCGCGATGCCGCGGTCGGTGGCGGAGATCATGTCGTCCCAGCTCAGGTCCTTGTCGCCAGGAAGGAGCGACACGTTCGGCATGCGCTGGAACTGGACGTCCGACGCGCGCTGGGCGTACGAGCATCCGTGCGAGCGTACCGGCATGCCGCGGCCCTCGTACCACCAGTCCAGCATCGGCGCCTGCTCACGCGTGGTCTGGTAGTCCACCAAGATGCCGTCCTTGATGATCTCGAACCGGTCGGGCTTCACGCCTTCGTCGTCCCAGCCGATCGCGGCGAGGGAGCCGAGCTGCTCGCGGTCGCCGACCACCTGCATGATGGGTGAGCCGAATTTCAACTTGCCGAGTGCGTCGCGCGGTGGCGCGGCGAAGCTGGTACCGGCATAGTTCGCCTCGTAGCCGAGGACACGGTCGAGCTCCGTGGGGTGCGCGACGGATTCGTGGATGGTGAGCGCGAGATGGCTCGGGTGCAGGAGGAGGTCGTAGCGGCCGACCGTCACGGGTTTCGCCTTCAGTTTCTCCGCCGCCTGCTCGCCCCACATCGTTGCGTTCTCGACGGGCTTCATGTCGACGAGATAGTCGTAGCCGCGACCCATGGGCTGGATCACCTCGCCCCGGGACTGGAAGTCCGAGCGATCCGTGGACACGGCGGTTGCCGTGAACGGCATCCAGCTTCGCATCGCCGTCTGCTGGGTGAACGTGCCGTCGGTGTTCGCGTAGCTTTTCTCCTCCTTCACGAAAAGCATGGAGCTCGTGACGTAGCGGACGTTCGTGGCCTTGAGGGCAGCGGCGTTCGTGCGCAGGAGCAGGTCGGCTTTCTCCTCGATCGAGATATTGAACGGATCGATGCGGTGGGGCGTCTCCCAGCGGCCGTCGGGCACGGCGGGCGCCGGCGCCAGGCGGACGCGGTCGGCGTCGGGCACCCTGTTCGCCTTGGCGATGGCGAGGGCCTCACGGGTGGCGCGCGCGATGCCATCACGCGACAGGTCGCGTGTCGCGCCGAATCCCCACGTGCCAGCCACGAGAACGCGGACGCCGACGCCGAGCGTGTCAGACTCGGCGATGTTGAGGATCTGTTGCTCGCGGGTACTCACAGAGTTGCTGCGGTACCGCGAGATGCGCGCGTCGGCAAACTCGGCGCCGCCGCGGCGAGCATCGTCGATCGCCTCGAGCAGGAGCCCGCGAATGGCGGGATCCATCGCTGGCGGCTGGCGTATGCTGCCGAGCGATGTGAGACGATTGGCGGCCGCACTGGCTGGTATCAGCGCACCGGCGGCAACGACGAGTGCGCCCGCGCCCGCAGCCTGGACGAACTCGCGTCGGCTTGGATTCACATTGACCTCGATGTCATTCGTCCGAATATCCACCACGGGAGTGCGGCCACCAGAGCTTATGAATTCTGGCGAGAAGGATATGAAACGGCGCAGGTCGCAATGAGTACCGGTTTGGTTGCCCGACTTGACGATCGCCGGCACATATTCCATGGTCTGATTGCGGCGGTCTTTTTGCATGACGCGCCCAGTCCCGATCCGCCCAGACGGTTGTTCAATGGATATCGTGTCACCCACCCAGCCGGAGGACCTGTCGCTTCCCGCTCGATCCACGGGGGATGAAGCCTCCGTGACCGCGGCGGCGTCCGACGTATCGATGCCGGCGCCGCGGACGTCCTCGCGACGGAGCAGCCGCACGCGCCGGTCGGACGCGCATGCCGCGATCGTTGGCGGTGCGACGGTCGCGGCCGGCACGGCGCCGCTCGTCCGGCCGGATGGGAGCCCTGCACCAGTCGTGCACCTCGCGCCGGAGCTGTCGCCCTATGCGCGCACGGGCGGACTGGGCGAGGCGGTCGCGAGCCTGGCCAAGCATCAGGCGGCGTCGGGAATCCCGGTCACCGTGTTCATGCCGCTCTACGCCATCATCCGGACGCGTACCGAGCTCCAGCCGCTCGGCCCGGCATACTCGGTGACGGTGGGAACGCGAACGGAGACTGCGCGCATTTACGAGCCCGCAGCGCCGTGGGTGCCGGGCACGCCGCGCGTGCTGTTCGTGGAGAGCGAGCTGTATTTCGACCGGCCGAACCTCTATGGCGACGAGGCCGGCGACTACCCGGACAACGCGCGGCGGTATGCGTTCTTCGCGCGCGCTGTGCTGGTGGCTCTCCCGCGAATGCTGCGGCAGCCGCCGAGCATCGTCCATGCGCACGATTGGCAGACGGCGCTCACGAGCGTGTACCTCAAGACGGAGTTCATGACGCACCCGTACTACGAGGGCATCCGGGCCGTGCTGTCGGTGCACAATGCGGGGTATCAGGGGCACTTTCCCGAGGAGACCGTCGCCGACATCGGACTGCCCGTGGCCCTGTACAACTTTCGCTATTTCGAGTGGCACGGACGCCTGAACCTGCTGAAGAGCGGGCTCGTGTTCTCCGACCTGGCGATCACGGTGAGCCCCACGCACGCGCACGAGCTGCGGACGGAGAAGGGAGGTTTCGGACTCGACGGCGTGTTCGTCGGACTGCGCGACCGCCTCGTGGGCATCGTGAACGGGATCGATCAGGAGGTGTGGGATCCGGGGAGTGATCCGCTCATTCCGCGCCGGTACACCTCGGACAGCCTCGTGGGGAAGAAGCGCTGCCGGGTGGCGCTCCAGCGGGCGACGGGGTTGAGCCGCTGGCAGGCGCCAATTTTCGCGCTCACCGCGCGGCTGGTCTCGCAGAAGGGGCTGGACCTCATCCTTGGCGATCCGGGCTACTTCGCGTTCGATGCGCAGTACGTCTTCCTGGGACATGGGGAAGCGCATTACGAGGCGATGCTCACGGAGCTCGCGGAGCGGGCGCCGAGCCGGATCGCCGTGAAGCTCGACTTCACGGACGAATTCGAGCACCTGTTGCTGTCTGGCGCCGACATGTGCCTCATGCCGTCACTGTACGAGCCGTGTGGGCTCACGCAGATGCGCGCGCAGCGGTACGGCACGATCCCGGTCGCGCGTCGCACGGGAGGGCTGGCGGACACCATCGAGGACGGCGTAACGGGGTTCCTCTTCGACGACTACACGCCCGCGGATTTCATGCGCGCCGCGATGCGCGCGGTGGACCAGTTCCGGGATGCCGACGCGTGGGAGGAGATGATGCGGGAAGCGATGGCGCGCGACTTCAGCTGGGAGAAGAGCGCGGCACGCTACCTGACGGTGTATCGCCGGGTGCTGGGGCTCCCCGCGGTACGATAGTCATTCATTAATAACAATTGATATGAGCGTTCTACGCTACTCGGCGGTCTTTGTCGTCGCGGCTTCTGCATTTGTTCCGGCGTGTACTGCGGCACAGAGCGCACCTGCTGATCCGCCGCCCGTCGTCCGCGAGTTGCGGGCGGCATGGATCGCATCAGTCGACAACATCGACTGGCCGTCTCGCATGGGACTGAGCACCACGGAGCAGAAGGCCGAGCTCGTGGCGATCCTCGATCGGCTCGCCCAGCTCCGGATGAATGCGGCAATCCTCCAGGTTCGGCCCGCCGCTGATGCGCTGTACGACTCGAAGCTCGAGCCGTGGTCCGAATACCTCACCGGCGAGATGGGACGCGCGCCGAGTCCGTACTACGACCCGCTCGAGTTCGCGGTGGCGGAGTCGCACAAGCGCGGGCTCGAGCTGCACGTCTGGATCAATCCGTACCGGTCGCGCTACACGATGAAGCGTCAGGCGTCGCGCACCCACGTCAGCCAGACGAATCCGACGCTCGTGCGCCGTTATGGGCCGTACGAGTGGATGGATCCGGGCGACCCCTCCGTTCGAAAGCGCACGCGCGACGTCGTCTTCGATCTCGTGCGACGATACGACATCGATGCCGTCCACATGGACGACTACTTCTACCCGTACCAGATCATCCAGAACGGGCGGGTGGTTCCCTTCCCCGACAACACCACGTATCGGCGGTACACGCAAGGCGGGGGCAAGCTCGGGCGCGACGACTGGCGCCGCCGGAACGTGGACCTGCTCGTGAAGGAGCTCTACGACGGCATCCACGAGATCAAGCCATCGGTGCGCTTCGGCCTGAGCCCGTTCGGCATATGGCGCCCGGGCCACCCGGCCTCGGTCCGCGGGCTGGACCAGTACGCCACGCTCTACGCCGACGCGCGCAAGTGGCTCAACGAGGGGTGGGTGGACTACTTCACTCCGCAGCTCTACTGGTCGATCGACCGCCCCCAGCAGCGCTACGATCACCTGCTGGAGTGGTGGCACCAGCAGAACTTCAAGGGCCGCAACCTCTGGCCCGGCAACTACACGAGCAAGGTGGGCTTCACCAACGCCTCGGCATGGCGCACGGACGAGATCCTCGCCCAGATCCGTCTCACGCGTGCGCAGCCCGGCGCGACGGGCAACGTGCACTTCAGCATGGAAGTGTTCATGGACAATCCGGACAGCCTCAACCAGCGGCTGGTGCGGGAGGTGTACAACGTTCCCGCGCTCGTGCCCGCATCGCCCTGGCTACCCGGCTCCCGGATGGGTAAGCCCGTGCTCAGCACCCGAGCCGACGCCTCTACTGGCGAATCGCTCCTCGAGCTCCGTGGGACGTCCGCGACCGGCGCCACATGGACGCCATGGCTCTGGGTCGTTCAGGCTCGGGGCCAGCGAGGGTGGACCACGGAGATCATCCCCGGGTCGGTGCGCGTGCAGGTACTCACTGGTCCCGGGGCCGTCGCACCGCTCGAGGTGCGGGTGATGCCGGTGGACCGCGTCGGTATCCTCGGACCCACCTCCACCCTGACCTTCCGCTAGGACGAAACAACCGCTGGGGAGCGCTTGTCAGGGCGTGCGAGATGCCGCTCGCGCAAGCGGCACGCTGCCGGACCCACTCCGGCCGTCCAGGCAGCAGTTGACAGGACAGACGTCGTGCCACGCCGGCAGGTTGCCGATCGCGCGACGCTCGGCGGACGTTTCCTGGCGCTCGGCAATCAGCTCACACAGCATTTCGACGAATACCGGGCTGACGCCCACCGTGTTCGCGCGGACGAGATGCAATCCAAGCCGTTGCGCTGCATCGAGCGCTTCGATGTCGATATCGTACATCACCTCCATGTGATCGGAGATGAATCCAAGCGGCAGCACCACGACGTCGCTCGCACCGTCGGCCGCGCACTGCTCGAGATACGCGATGATATCTGGCTCGAGCCACGGAACGTGCGGTGGTCCACTGCGACTCTGGAATGCGAGATCCCAGTGCGACACCCCGGCGGCTGTCGCGACCAGCCGAGCCGCCTCGCGCAACTGGAGCTCGTAGTTGCAGTGCGATGCCATCGTCTGCGGAATACTGTGCGCAGTAAAGACGACACGCGTCCGCTCGCGGGCGTCGCTGGCGATGCGGTCGAGCGCCGTACGCAGGTTCGCTGCATTCGCGTCGACGAAGAGGGGGTGATTGAAGTAGACACGCACCTTGTCGATGGATGGTGCCGTTGCGCCCACGGCCTGGAGCGCCCCAATCACATCCTCCCGATACTGCCGGCATCCCGAATACGAGCTGAACGCCGAGGTGACGACGGCAAGCACGCGGCGCACGCCGTCGTCTCGCATCGCCGCGATGGTATCCCGGAGGAACGGATGCCAGTTCCGATTGCCGAGGTACACGCGCATGGGATGGCCGCGCTGGGCCAACGCTGACTCGAGGCTCGTGCCGAGCGCCCGATTTTGCGCGTTGATCGGGCTGACGCCACCAAAGTGATGGTAGTGCTCGGCCACGGAGAGCAGTCGATCACGCGGCACGTTGCGTCCGCGCGTGGCATTCTCGAGGAACGGCAGCACGTCGTCCGGGCCTTCCGGGCCACCGTAAGAAACCAGCAGGATCGCGTCGTAGGCCGACGCCTGCGCCACGAGCGGAGTCGATGCGTCCATCGCGCCGGTGATCGTCATTCGTCGCTTGTGTTCGGGATGGAAAAGGCAGCGCGAAATGCGCGTTCAGTGCGATCCAGCTCGTCGCTTCCGTGCGCGAGGGAGAGGAACACCGACTCGAACTGCGACGGCACCCAGTACACGCCGTGGTCGAGCAGGTCGTGAAACAGGCACGCGAACCGCCGCGTGTCACTCCGGCGTGCGTCGGTCCAATTCGTCACCGGCGCATCGTTGAAGAACAGCGTCATCATCGTCCCGACGCGCTGGACGCGTGCGCGCACTCCGCTGGACTCGATCAACCGGGTCAGGCGCAGTTCGAGTTCAGCGGCGGCGGCGGCGATGCTGTCCCACACGCCCGGGCGACCGAGGACGTCGAGCGTCGCGATGCCGGCGGACATGGCGAGTGGGTTTCCCGAGAGCGTTCCCGCCTGGTAGACCGGCCCACTCGGCGCGATGAGTGACATCACGTCACGCCGACCACCGTATGCGCCCACTGGCAACCCGCCGCCAATGACCTTGCCCAATGTCGTCAGGTCGGGTTCGACGCCATAACGAACCTGCGCGCCGCCGGGATGCACGCGAAAGCCTGTCATTACCTCGTCGAAGATGAGCAGGCTCCCGTGGGCAGTCGCCAACGCGCGCAACCCCTGCAGGAATCCGTCAGCGGGAGGCACGACGCCCATGTTTCCCGCAACGGGCTCCACGATGACCGCGGCGATGTCACGGGGATGGCGCTCGAAGATGCGCTGCGCCGCCACGAGATCATTGTACGGAACGACCAGGGTGTCCTGCACCGTCGATGGCGGGACGCCCGGAGAATCCGGCAGGCCGAGGGTCGCGACTCCGGAGCCAGCTTGCGCGAGGAGCAGATCGGCATGGCCGTGATAGCACCCTTGGAACTTCACGATCTTCGTGCGCTGGGTGAATGCACGCGCGACCCGCAGGGCGCTCATCGTCGCCTCGGTGCCGGAGTTCACGAACCGCACGAGCTCCATCGACGGCAAGGCGTGGCGAATCCTGCGCGCAAGGTCCAACTCCAGTGGCGACGGCGCTCCGAACGAGGAGCCTTTCTCGAGTGCGGCGTGGGTCGCTGCCACGACCTCCTCGTGCGCATGGCCGAGGATGAGCGGACCCCAGGACATCATGTAGTCCACGTAGGCGTTCCCGTCGACGTCGATGATGGTGGCGCCCTTCCCGCGATCCATGAACAGGGGGTCCCCGCCGACGGCGAGGAACGCACGCACGGGTGAGCTGACGCCTCCGGGGAGGAGTGTCTGGCCTTCCGCAAACAGGGCACTCGAGCGGGTAACGGTTCTCATGATGCCTGAAGGTGAGCGATCGCCGCATCGGCGGCCGACCAGGCAGACGTGATGCAATCGGGAATGCCGACGCCGCGGAACGACGCGCCGGCGATGAAGAGCCCGGGATGCGCAGCGGCGAGCGCGAAAATGCGCGCCACGCGATCGGTGTGGCCCATCGTGTACTGGGGCATGGCGCGCGGCCAGCGTGCGACCCGGGTCAGGCGCGGAGCAGTGGTAATCGCATGCACGCGACGCAATTCGTCGCGCGCAATGGAAACCAGCGCGTTGTCCTCCGCGTCCACGATAGCGTCCGAGCCGGCGCGTCCGATGAAGACGCGCAGCAGGACGTGCGTCGCGGGCGCCCGGCTCGGGAACTTGTTCGATGTCCATGTGCACGCGAGCACGTCACCTCCCTCGGCGCGGGGGGACACGTAGCCGAATCCGTTCAGGATGTTGGGGACGTCCGTTCGATCGAATAGCAGTGAGACGGTTGCCGTCGACACGAATGGGATGGCTTCCAGCTCACGGGCGACGCGCACGTCGAGTGCGCGAAGCATTGGCGCGGCGGCATGCGCCGGTACGGCCGAGATCACGCTCGCCGCAGAGATTGTCTCGCCGTCAGCCAGCGTGATGGTGTAGCCGTCGCCTGCACGCGCGACGCTGGTGACACCGACACCCGTCAGCACGCGCTCGCTCGACAGCCGCTCGGCGAGCGCGTCGGGAAGCTGCTGCATTCCACCGGATAGTGTGACGAACGCACCGCGTGCGGCCGGAGCGGCAGGCGGCGTTCCGAGAAGGGGACGCAGGATGCTTCCGTGGAGTCGCTCGGTCTCGCGCAATTGCGGAAATGTGGCTTGCACGCTCAGCGCATCGCCGTCGCCCGCGTAGATACCGCTCAGCAGCGGCTCCACGATCCAGCGCCACGCTTCGTTGCCAAAGCGCCGCCGGACGAATGCGCCCACGGATTCGTCGGCATTGTCGCGAGCACGGGGGACCACGAGTTCCATCGCGGCCCGGAGCTTCCCCACAGGAGACAGGATTCCCGTGGACAGGAGCGGCTTCACACGACCCGGAACGAGGCCCGTCAGCCCCTCTGGGAGCGGATAGAGCCGCCCCTCACGCTTCACGAAGCTGCGGCGCAGCGCGGCGTTCGTCTCCATGACGCTCGAGGTGAGACCGAGTTGCGCGCACAGGGCAAGGCCTGCGGGCTTGGACGCGAGAAAGCAATCGGGGCCGCGCTCGAACACGAATTCGCCGACATGCTCCGTGGCGATCTTGCCGCCGAGTCTCGAGGCGCTCTCGATGAGCGTCGTCGTGCCGGGACCGATGCGCGCCACAACCCGCTCCGCCGCGACGAGTCCGGTAATCCCCCCTCCAATGACCACGACCCGGCTGCGCACGGTCAGGCGCCGCGCGCGGAGAGCTCGTGCACCAGGTCCACCACCGCGCGAACGGTGTCCACGGGGGTGGATGGGAGGATGCCGTGACCGAGATTGAAGATGTGGCCAGGCCGACCGCCTGCGCTGTCGAGGATATCGACAATGCGACGCCGGATCTCCGGCAGGGGTGCGAACAGCGCAACCGGATCGAGGTTTCCCTGGATCGCGCGGTCGGCGCCGACGCGCGCCCATCCGTCGTCGAGCGGGGTGCGCCAATCGAGGCCGATCACGTCACCGCCGGCCTCGCGCAGCGCGCGCAGCAGGTGATCGGCGCCGACGGCAAAGTGAATCGTGGGCACCCCCAGCCTGGAGATGCGCTCGAAGAGCGCCCGCGAGTGCGGCAGCACGAACGTGCGATAGTCTGCCTCGCTGAGCTGGCCCGCCCAGCTATCGAAGACCTGCACTGCCTGCGCACCCGCATCCACCTGCGCCGCCAGGAAATCGCCGAGTACTCCGGTGAGCCGCTGAAGCAGCGAATGCCAGAGCGCGGGCGCACCGTACATCATGCGCTTGCTTTCGATGACGTGACGCGACGGTCCGCCTTCGATGGCATACGTCGCGACCGTGAATGGTGCGCCCACGAACCCGATCAAGGGCACCGTGGGTGGAAGCGCGCGGCGAACGAGTCGCACCGTTTCGAGCACCGACGCGAGGTCGGTGCGCGGATCGATCGGACGCAGCCGCTCGATGTCGGCGGCACTGCGGACCGGATTGCGAATCTGCGGACCTTCACCCGCGACGAACTCGAGCCCCAGGCCCATCGGCACAAGCGGCAGCAGTATGTCGGCGAAGAGGATTGCAGCGTCGACGCCCAGCTGCTGCACCGGCTGCATCGTGACCTCTGTCGCGAGATCCGGATTCGCGCAGATGTCGAGCAGCGTATTGTGTGCGCGGATCGCGCGATATTCCGGCATATACCGGCCGGCCTGGCGCATGAACCAGACGGGAGTCACCGCCGTGGGGCGGCGCGCGGCGGCATCCAGGAACACCGATCCGTTCAACGGCGCGCTCACAGCCACCGCTCCAGCGCCGCATCGTCCGCCTGGTACACGCCGGTGTGCAACGGAGAATCTCGCTCCGTGTATACGCGCGCCTCGGTCGATCGAAGTTCGTTGACGAGTCCCAGGAAGCGCCGCGGGTCCGCCGTTTCGTAGACCACCACGAATTCCTGGTCCTGCAACCCGAACGAGTACAGCAGCAATTGCGTGATGTCTTCGTACTGTTTCCCGATCTTGATATGGCCGCCCATCATCGCTTGCCGGCGCTCGCGATCGAGTTGGTACCAGTCACTGGTTTTCACGAACGGGTACACCATGAGGAAGGGCTGCCGCACGGCGCCGAAGGGGTCCGTCTCCTGCGTGGACCGGCTCTTCGTATACTGGGACGGTCTCGTGTACCCCCACAGCACGTCGCGCACGGTGATGTACTGGCGCATGTCGCGGGCAGCCGCCGCCCATTGTGCGAAGAAGGCGGTGGTGGCCTCCGGTGTCGCCGAGTCCACAGCGCTCCAGATGAGCAGGTCGCTCTGCGACTGGAGTCCGGTGAGTTGATAGAGGTGGACGCTGTGCGCGGCAGCACGCGCGCCCGCGAGCCATGGCTCGCGGAGTTGCGTGCGCTCCTGCGCCGCGAGCCGCCAGTATGCATCGGTGAAGGCGATGCAGGCGAAGTGGCTCAGGAGTTCGGGAGTCTGTTCAGCCATTGGGTCTATTCGGTCAGCCACGCAGCCGCATCGCGGGCGTGGTAGGTAATGATGAGATCTGCGCCAGCGCGCTTGATCGACGTGAGGATCTCGAGCACCGCGCGGCGTTCGTCGAGCCAGCCCATGGCCGCGGCGGCTTTCACCATGGCGTACTCCCCGCTCACGTTGTATGCGGCGAGCGGCAGATCGGGAAAGCGGTCGCGCGTGGCGCGGATGACGTCGAGGTAGGCGAGCGCGGGCTTCACCATCAGTCCGTCGGCGCCTTCGGCAACGTCCAGCGCGTGCTCGCGCATCGCCTCCCGGACATTCGCGGGATCCATCTGGTGTGTCGCACGATCGCCAAACGCTGGCGCTCCCTGGGCCGCGTCGCGAAACGGCCCGTAGAAGGACGACGCGTACTTGGCCGAGTAGGACAGGATGGACACGACGCCGAAACCGCTGCGATCGAGTGCTCCTCGAACGGCGGCGACCATGCCATCGAGCATGCCCGAAGGCGCGACGACGTCCGCGCCCGCCTCGGCGTGCGACACGGCGATGCGTGCGAGCGCGTCAAGCGTTGGGTCGTTGAGCACGTATTCCGCCGGAAGATGCGGATCGCTCGCGCCTGAGATGCCGTTGATCAGGCCACAGTGCCCATGATCCGTGTACTCGCAGAGACACACATCGGTTATCACCGTCATCTGCGGGGTGGCCGTCTTGATCGCACGCAGCGCACGCTGCACCACGCCATCGGCGGCGTAGCTTCCGGTGCCGTCCGCGTCCTTCGATGCCGGGATGCCGAATATGAGGATCGCACCGATGCCCGCTTCGGCGAGCACGTGCACCTCGTCCGCGACCTGGTCGACTGGCCACCGCCAGATGCCGGGCATGGAGGCAATCGACTGCGGCTCGTTCGACGCATCCGTCACGAAGATGGGTGCGATCAGGTTCGCGGGGCTGACGGTCGTTTCGCGCACCAACGAGCGTAGCGACGCGTTCAACCGCCAGCGGCGGGGGCGATGCATCACCTGCGTCGCGCCTCGAGCGTTGCCTCGAAATGCGCTTCGAGGCAGTCGACGAGTGACTGGGACGTTGCGGCCGGAGCTTCCAGCGGCTCACGCCACCCCAGCTCGCGAATAGCCGACGCAGTCGTCGGGCCAATCGCC
Organism: Gemmatimonadaceae bacterium; assembly: GCA_046596395.1. Taxonomy (GTDB): domain Bacteria; phylum Gemmatimonadota; class Gemmatimonadetes; order Gemmatimonadales; family Gemmatimonadaceae; genus AG11. Next base: position 5,190 of record JBKJMP010000254.1, on the reverse strand, counting down.
GCCAGCAGCGTCGCACTGACGACCGTGCGTGCCTCGCGACCGAGGATCGCGGAGAAGCCCTGGACCGACGATGGCGACGTGAATGTGACGGCATCTGCGCCGGCGCGGAGCCGGTTGAGTGCCGAGGGGTCGGGCCTTTCGTGCGTGGTGTGGTAGAGAATCACCTCACTCACGGCGGCCCCACCTGCGCGAAGGGCGAGTATCGTTTCCGGCCGCGCACGATCACCCTTGGGCAGGAGCACGCGCAGATCCTGAATGGCGCCCATTGTGGCGGCGATTGCTCCGCCAATGTACGTCGCGGGTTGCGCATCCACGGCTACGCCGATGGCGGCGAGTGCCGCAGTCGTCGCCGGCCCTACAGCGGCGACCTTCAGACCGGGAGGCAGTTGAGCGACATTCGCCCGTTGCATGGCGGCCCAGAAGTGCGAGACGACGTTTGCGCTCGTGAACACCACCCAGGCGAATGAGGGCAACGCCTGGATCGCACCGTCTACCTGGCCGCGGTCGCGGACAGCGCCAATGGCGATCGTCGGGAAGAACACCGGACGTGCACCGCGCGCCTCCAGGAAGGCCGCGAGGCTTCCCGCCTGATGACGTGCACGCGTCACCACCACGCACCGACCCTCGAGCGCGCTCATGACAGCAGCGACGCTGCGCCGAGCGCGATGGCGCGCGCGGCGACGGTGAGACCAAGCGCTCGCCCGTCCGACGCATTCCCGCTCCCCTGTACCCGGACTGCCGAAGTTCCATCGCTCGCGTAGATGGCAGCTCGTACCACGAGCCAGTCTCCCTCAATGCCGGCATACGCACCGACCGGCGCCGAGTATCCTCCAATTGCTTCGATCACGGCGCGTTCGGCAGCCGTCGCCTGCCGAACTGTCTGATCATCGAGAGGTGCGATTGCCGACTGCGTGTCATGGTCATCCGCACGGCACTGGATCGCGAGCGCACCCTGACCCGGTGCGGGAAGCATCTGGTCGAGCTCGAGATACTGCGAGATCGCCGAGTGCATGCCCAACCGATGTAATCCAGCGGCGGCAAGCACAATCGCGTCGAAGGTGCCGTCCGCTACCTGACGCACGCGCGTGTCAATGTTGCCCCTGAGCGGCGACAGTGTCAGGTCGGGACGAACGGCTTTCAGCTGCGCACTCCGGCGCATGCTACACGTGCCAACACGCGCGCCCTGCGGCAAGGACGGCAATGTCCAGCCGTTCGAGGCGACGAGCACGTCACGCGCATCCTCCCGCGAGCCGATCGCGCCGAGGATCAGGCCGTCCGTTGCCTTGAGGGGGACATCCTTCAGTGAATGGACGGCGAGGTCGATTTCTCCCGCGCACAGCGCGCCCTCCAACGCATCGGTAAAAAGATCGGGAGCACCGATGGCCTGAAGGGGCGTCGTCGTATCCCGGTCGCCCTGCGTGCTGACGAGCACCTCGACGAAGGACGTCCCCGGGTGAAGTGCCTCGAGGCGGGCGCGCACGGCTCCGGTCTGCAACCGGGCCAACGCGGATGCACGCGTACCCACGCGGTACGCACCTGACCGGCGATCGTTCACGCGGACCAACGCTCGGCCTCGCTCGGATCATCAGGCAGCTCGAGATCGAACAACTCCCGCACCAGTTCGGCGGACTCCCGCGCCCGCGCGGCATCCGTCACGGTGCGGAGTCGCCTCGATGGTTCGTGCAGCAGCTTGCTGACGACGGCGCGCGAGATGGCGTCGAAGTGGCCGCGCAGGACAGGGTCCGTGCTACCAATGGCTTGCAGATGCTCGTCCACCTGACGACGCCGGATCGCCTCGCCTTTCGCCTGAAGGGCGGCGAGCACCGGTCGCAGCGCCGAACCGCGACGCCACCGATCGAAGTGCGCGAGCTCTTCCTCGATTATGCCATCGACCAGCGGGATCTCCAGACGCCGGCCTTCGAGGTGGCTGCCGATCACCGCTTGGATGTGGTCGAGGTCGTACAACTCCACACCGGGACTCGACGCCACCTCCGGCTCGACGTTCCGTGGCATCGACACGTCGATCACCAGCTGCGGTCGTGCGCATTGCCTCGTGGCGTGCGCGCGAGACACCATCGCGACAGTGATGACCGGTTCGGGCGCGCTCGTGGTGACCACGACTGCGTCCATCGTGCTCAACCGATCCGCTAGCGCATCCCAGCTGACAAGCTCCGCAGCCACCTCCTTCGCCAGTTCGCAGGCGCGCGACGCTGTCCGTCCGGCAACGTGCACGGTTGCGAAATCGCCGTTTGCTACGACGCGCGCCACAGCCCTGCCCATCGAGCCGGTGCCCAGCACCAGGACACGAGGACGCTCACTGCTCACGAGCTTGGCGCGCAGCAGCGCCACCGCCTCGGAGGCTACGCTCACGGGACGACGGGAAATTCCCGTCTCCGCTCGGGCGCGCCGCCCTGCGCGAAGCGCCGTGTGAAAGACAGCCTCCAACACGGGTCCCGACCAGGATGCCTCGACAGATTGTCCAAGCGCCACACCAACCTGGCCAAGAATCTCCGTCTCACCCACGACCATGGACTCCAGCCCAGCGGCAACGCGACAGAGGTGCTCCACGGCGGACAACCCGGAGCGCATATAGACGTGAGGGGCGAGCGTCTCTTCTGACAAGTCGCTCGCCCTCGACAACATCTTCATGAAGAGAGCGGTCGCGTCAGCGAGATCGCTGTCGTGAGCGCCGACGCTCGCGTACAGCTCGGTACGGTGGCACGTCTACAAGACAGCGATCTCCGTCAGCCCCGCGATCGTCGCCGCGCCGCGAAGCCACGGTGAGCCGAGCACCGCGCTGGCTTCCCTCGGGCCAACGGACAGCCGTTCGCGTACCGCGAGAGGCGCAGTGTGGTGGGAAACCCCGCAACACAGTAACGGCATGAAGGCACAGGGAAGCAGGTGGTCACCTATGGGCGAGGCGGGCGCTCGTCGACGCAACAAGACGCATCAATATGAACGCCACCTACTTGCGCGCATATCCGTGGAAATACGGACGAGAACCTGCTGTCGTCCGACGGCAGGCGACGTGGCTGCCGCTCTCGCCTGACGGAAAGTGGATCGCGTACGAGAGTAACGAGAGCGGGCGCAAGGAGGTCTACGTATGCCCCTTCCCGAACGCGGATGCAGGCAAGTGGCAGATCTCGACCTCGGGCGGCACGTCACCGCTCTGGAAGAAGAATGGCCGCGAGATCTACTTCATCGAACGTCGCCAGATGCGTGCTGCGACGATCACCACGACGCCCACCTTCGATGTGGGGGCGACGCGCACGCTGTTCGCGATCCCGGCCGATGTCTACTCCGCTGAGACCGACAATTATGCCCCGTTCGATGTCGCCGCCGACGGCAGGTTCATCTTGGCGCGTAGGATCCAGACCGTCACGGCGCCGGACGTGCCGTTGCTGTTCGTGTTGAACTGGTTCAGCGAGCTCAGGGGGAAGCTGAAAGGGCGGTAGTCGTTGGTCATTGGTCATTGGGCATTGGTCATTGGTCGTTGGTCGTTGGTCGTTGGTCGAAAGGCGTTAGCGGTAGGCCGCCACCGGTCATCCGTTCTCCGTTCTCCGCTCTCACTTCTCCCCGCATTCTTTCACGACACGCTCGATCATCGCACCCGGATTGTCGAGATTCGCAGCTGACAGAGGCACCGGTCCGGCGAGGTAGTACGACTCACGTGGAACGCCCTTGGTGTCGTTAATGAGGTAAGTCATCTGCCGATCGACCTGCAGGCGGATATCGGTGATGGAGCCGGCCGTCGAATCGGACACGTCAGCACGGCGCGTCACGTCACCCCGGGTATCACCATACTCGAACGGGCGCCCCGCGGGATCGAGGTGGACGCGCACGATGCGAGACGGGCGGACCGAGTTCCCGAAGATCATGATCATCGTCGTCCCGCCATCGGACTCTCGCGTCGGGCCGCCGCCGTTGCATCGCCCACCATCAGTTGTACGTCCAGCTCAACTTGAGGTTCTCCGGCTCGATCCGCATTGCCTTGGCGGTCCGGCCAGCGGGAACCGTCACGTTGGGCGTGTACGCCTTGCAGTCCTGCTTGACGTTGCGGCAGTTGTACAACTGCAGGCTGGTAATCACCAGGTCGCGATCGGTATCATTGCGGAGGTAGATGTCGCGCGCGCGCGGCTCGCGGACCTCCACCGTCCAAGTCTGGAGTGCCACCCCGGGAACCGGAACGGGTTCTGGGTTGATCGCCTTGGCGCGTCAAAGAGCAGGAGTTCGCCACCCTTCCCTCCCCGGCCTGACGTCACAATCCCTCCGGCAGTCCACCGCCCGTCGCCATGGTTGAGGCGAGGACCTTATTCATGCCGGACCTCTCAGGATCGGTCTCGCCCCGTGGCGACTCTAGTACATTAGGAGAAATAAAATGACATTCGGAATTCCCGAAGCGAACACCCAAATCATCATTAGGCGGCGCTATGACTGACCGCAAACCCATCCGAGTAGCCGTCAATGGCTACGGCGTCATCGGCAAGCGCGTCGCCGAGGCCGTGGTCGTGCAGCACGATATGACCCTGGCAGGCGTCGCCGATGTGGTGACGGATTGGCGTGCGGCTGTGGCTCGCTCGAAAGGCTACAGGCTGTATGGAGCCACGCAAGAACACACCAGCGCCATGCGCACTGTCGGTCTCGACCCGGCCGGGACTTTGGAAGACCTGCTTGACGCCGCCGATATCGTGGTGGATTGCACGCCGAAAAAGGTGGCCGCACAGAATGTGGAGCGCTACCGCGCGCGCGGACTCAAGTTCATCCTGCAGGGGGGCGAGAAGCACGGTGTGACCGGCCACTCGTTCACTGCCGAGAACAACTACGACACCGCACTTGGCCGAGAGAGCACGCGCGTCGTCTCGTGCAACACGACCTCGACGGTGCGGACGCTCTCGGCGCTCAAGCGGGCCGGGATCCTGAAGCGTGCGCGCGGAACGCTCCTGCGCCGAGCCACCGACCCGTGGGAGAGTCACCTCGGCGGGATCATGAACACGCTTGTCCCTGAGCCGGAAATCCCCAGCCACCAGGGCCCGGACGCTCAAACGGTCGACCCCGACCTCGATGTCGTGACGATGGCCGTCAAGGTGCCCGAGACGATTGCCCACCTCCACTACTGGGCCGTCCAGTTGACGCGTAACGCGTCGAAGGACGAGGTGCTTGACGCCTTCCGCACTTCTACCCGCATCGCGC
>JBKJMP010000095.1:0-7018 GCA_046596395.1 Gemmatimonadaceae bacterium | reverse complement strand
TCAGCTGCGACGGGACGCGTGGCAGCAGGCGCAGCAGGGCGCGCCAGGCCACGACGATATCCTGGCGTCCGAGACAGGCGACCTGCTCTTCTTCTCCGACAGGGTCGACGCCCACATCACCCACGTCGCCATTGCCCTCGGCGGTCGCCGGCTCGTGCACCTCGCGCTGGGCCGCGGCGGCTATGCCATCGAGCGCCTTGACGACGCGCGCGACGACTACGTCGGGAAGCTGCGGGACCGGTTCGTGTGCGCGCGGAAGGTGCTCTGAACGAGTGAACGGCGTTGATGCCCTTCCCCACGATGGCATCCCTACGAGAGATACTCCGGCGTCGGCATGATGGGCTGCGGCTGTGCGGAGCGGACCTGAAGCGGGATCTCGGCGTGCATCGCGCCGTTCAGTCCGACGCGCATCACGTAGCCGCCCGCCATGTCGAGTGGAAGGTCCAGCTGGGCGATGAGCGGAAAATCCATGTCGAGCACGCCACTGGGCGGTTGACCGACGCCCAGTTCACCATCGCTGCTCCAGAGCTCCGCGCCGCTCGGGCTCATCCACTGGAGCGCCACGCGGTGCGGACCCGCATCGGATGGCGAGCCCTTGAGGTGCACCACCAGCGTCGCGCGCGGATGCAGGGCGGGAAGCGATCCGACCTGCAGCGCATCGAAGACGCCCAGGATGTTCAATTTTCCTTCCTGGGACACGTTCGCCGCGTCGGCGAATAATGCGAAGGTGACGTGCATCGTGAATAGTAGGGCGGCGCGCGTTGGTTTGAAACAGCATCGCCCCAGCCTAAATTGATCGAATGGCTTCGAGCGCGTTTGTCACCGAACACGAAAGGGTCGAGACCGCGCCCCCACCTGCGCGGCTGTCGGTCACCGACCTCCTGATGGTATGCATGGCCCTCCTCTGGGGGGTCAATTTCATTGTCGTGAAGTTCGCGACGGGGATCTTCGCGCCGTTGGCGTTCAACAGCGCACGCATCCTGCTGGCGGTCGTCGTGCTGTGGGTGCTGTTCTTTGTGCGCCGCGCCGGCCTGCCGTCACGCCGCGACGTCAAACAGATGCTGCTGCTCGGCATGCTCGGCAACGGGTTGTACCAGATCCTCTGGATCGAGGGGATGGCTCGCACGCGGGCGAGTGACGCCGCCCTGCTCATCGCGGCGTCGCCGGCGTTCATCGAGATCATCGGCTGGATCCGGGGCACCGAGCGCGCGGGCGCGCGCGGGATGGCTGGCATCGGGCTCTCCCTCGGCGGCATCGCGCTCATCGTCTCGGCGGCACCGCAGGGTGCGAACCCTTCGACGCTCGTGGGCAACGCGCTGATCCTCGGCTCCGTGCTCTGCTGGTCCGTGTACTCCGTGGCGCTGCGTCGCTTTACCACGAAAGTGGAGGGGCTCACGTTGTCTGCCGTGACGATGACGGGAGGACTGCTGCCGATCCTTCTGGTGGGTACGCCTGCGCTGCTCGCTACCCAGTGGAGCACCGTTGGGGCGCCGGGATGGGCCGCGGTCGGCTACAGCGGCATCATCGCCCTCGTCGTCGCCTACCTGTTCTTCTATCGCGGCGTGCGCGTGCTCGGCCCAACGCGGGCGGCGATGTACTCGAACCTCCAACCGCTCATTGCAATGCTGGCTGCGTGGGCACTGTTGAGCGAGGTGCCGCACATGCGGCAGATCATGGGTGGACTGCTGATCGTGGGCGGGTTGCTGCTCACGCGCATGTCAGGACGCCAGCCGACCGCGCTGGCGCACGAATGAGGGTCGTCCTGTTCGACATCGACGGTACCATGCTCTGGACCGACGGCGCCGGACGTCGCGCCGTGCACCAGGCGATGGAGGAGGTGTTCGGCGCCACCGTGCCCACCGGCCACGAGTTCGACGGCAAGACCGATCCGCAGATCATTCGCGAGCTGATGAGGATTGCGGGCGTGGACGACGCGACGATCGATGCGCGGTTGGAAGTGGCGATCGGTCGATACGTGGAGCTCCTCCGGAAGGAACTCGCGGCGATTGACGCGTCGGGCCTCACGTATCCCGGCATCGGTCCGTTGCTCGACGTACTCGAGTCGCGCGACGACGTCCTCCTCGGCCTCCTGACGGGCAACGTGCACGAGGGCGCGAATGCGAAGCTCGCGGCGGTCGGCATCGCGCGCGACCGCTTCAAGGTCGGCGCGTTCGGCTCGGACCACGAGCGGCGCCCGGAGCTGCCCGGTATCGCGCAGCGGCGCGCCATGGAGCACCTCGGGCACGACGTGCCCGGCGGAAACGTGATCGTCATCGGTGACACGCCGGCCGACATGCGTTGCGGTGCGGGGATCGGAGCGCGCGCGATCGGCGTCGCGACCGGGCGCTATTCCGTCGAGGACCTGCTCGCGTGCAACGCCGCGGCCGTCTTTGCCGACCTGTCGGATACGGATGCGGTGATGCGCGCGATTATGGGAGAGTCCACCCAATGATTGAAGTGGAACTCAAGAGCGTCGTTGACGACATGAAGGGTCGGCGCGCCGCCGTCGAGGCGGCGGGAGCGACACTCGTGTTTGCCGGACGCCTCGAGGATCGGCGCTATGATACTGCGGGCCGCGAACTCACGGCGCGTGATCACGTGCTGCGGGTGCGTGTGTATCGCGATGCGTCCGGATCGCGCTCGCAGTTGGACTGGAAAGGAGCCACTCGCCGAGAGGACGGCTACAAGCTCCGCGAGGAGTTGGAGGCCAAGGTTACCGACGGCGACGCGCTCGTTGCCATCCTCTCGAAGCTGGGCTACGTGGTCACCATCGCGATCGACCGCGACATCGTGCAGTACGACCTGGGCGGGGCAATGGTTCGATTCGAGCGCTATCCGCGGATGGACGATCTCGTCGAAGTCGAGGGGGATCCCGCGGGCATCGAGCGCGCGATCGCCGTGCTCGGCATGTCCCGCGCCGGCTTCACGAGCGATCGCCTCCCCGACTTCGCGCGCCGCTTCGAGGAACGCACGGGTACGCCGGCTGCCCTCTCCAACGCCGCCCTCGCGGACGCTTCCGCGTTCGACGTCTCCAATGCCTGACACACCCACGACTCCCGTGCTTCCCGAGCTCGCGCGCTCGCTCCGGTCCCTTGGCAGGCAGCGCGACGCGGCGGCAGAGTCGGCACATGCGGCCATCTTCCTGCCACTGCTCGACGCGCGGGCTCGTGCGTCGGGCGCCTCGATCGACGTCGCGCTGGCGACACTGCGTGGAGACGCGCTTTCAGCTCGCATCGAGGCTGCCGCGGTGGACGCGGTGGTGCACGAGGTTGACGATCCCGCTAACGCGCGCGCGCTCACGGCGCTCGCGGGAGAGGTGCTCGAGCCGCTGCGAAGCTCACTCCTGGAGCTGGATGCCGCGTCTCTGCTCGCGCGTGAGGGCGAGGCCGGCTGGGCGACCTGGGTCGAGCGCCTGCGCCGGGTGTTCGTCGCGGCGGATGTGGCCTGTCAGGCGCTGGCGACGCTGATCGCCGGCCGCGCGACGCGCACCACGGTTCCGCGGTGGTTCGAGCGCACGCCGAAATGATCGTCGGGGTCGGCGTGGACATCGTCGAGATCGAGCGGATGCAGAAGTTGCTCGACCGGAAGGGAGATCGCGCGTTGACGCGGCTGTTCACGGAAGGCGAGCGCGCGTACGCAGCGTCTCACCCTGAACCGGCACGCCAGCTCGCGGCGCGCGTTGCGGCGAAGGAGGCGGCGTACAAGGCACTCGCCGGCAACGACCTCGCTCGTGCAATTGGGTGGCGGGAGCTGGAAGTCGCGTCGACCAAGGGGCATGGCCCTTCGTTGGTACTCCACGGGCGGGCACAATCGAGGGCGACCGAGCTCGGGGTGACTCGAGTGCATCTCTCGATCACGCATGGGGAGCACGCCGCCGTGGCATTCGTCGTCGCCGAGAAGGACTAACCAACGACCAGTACCGCGTACGCGGCACCACCTAGTCATCCTGGCTTTTCGATAGGTAGCGTACCCCTCGCAATCCCGATACATTTCCTCGGCAATGAGAATCCAGACCGTTCTCAACCGTCTATTCGCGCTCGTGGCGCTCTGCGGCGCCCCAGCTATCGCTCAGGAGCATCCCGCTCGCCGAGTGGCCAGCATCGTGAGCGTTGCAGTCGAGGAGTACGGCAAGGCGTTCGACGCCAAGGGCCGGCTCGTCAGCGACCTCGAGTATCAGGAGGCCAACGACTTCCTGATCGACGCACGAAGCTCCGCCGAACGACTCTCCGGGAACAACGCCCCCGCCGCTCGCGCGCTGCTCGACTCCATCGCGGCCGCGGTGCGCGAGAAGCGCCCCCCCGCCGCCGTGGACTCCCTCGAGGCGCGCTTCGCCGCCCTCCTCGGTAACGAGGCCAAGCTCGAGCTCCCCACCACGCCGCTCGACGTCGCCGAAGGGAAGGCAGTCTACCAGCAGAACTGTGCGAGCTGCCATGGCGTCGCCGGTCTCGGAGATGGTCCGGCGGGGAAGGGGATGAATCCGGCGCCACCGGCCATTGGCACTGCGGCGCACATGGTTGGCGTCTCGCCGGCGCTCGCCTACCGCGTAATCTCGGTGGGCATGAAGGGCACGCCGATGGCCGGCTTCAGCGCTACCCTCACACCGGCGCAGCGCTGGAACGTGGTGGCGTACATCAATTCACTCCGCGCCACGAACGCGCAGCAGCTCGAGGGCGAGGGGTTGTTCACGCAGGGATGCGCCTCGTGTCACGGCGTGGTCGGCAGCGGTGACGGGGCTTATTCACGATCGCTGACCAAGCTGCCTCCCGAGATCGGGATGTGGGCATGGCAAGTCGAGCGAAGCGACGAGCACCTCAGCGCGATCGTTCGCGACGGCATTCCCGCCTCCGCCATGCCGGGCGCGCGCGACCTGACCGATGCGCAACTGGCGAGCGTCGTCGCCTACATTCGCACGCTCCCGATGAAGGAACAGAACGCCGAGGCCCTGTTGGCGGCCGCGGCGGGGGACACCTCGATCACCTCGGCGGCGCCACGCGTACTCGCGCTACTGGAGCAGGCGCTGAACGCGGCGAAGGGGGGTCGCTCCGACGACGCACGCGATAAGGCATTCGACGCCTACATCGCGTTCGAGCCGATCGAGGCCCCCGCTCGCGCAAAGAGCCCCGGCCTCGTGGTCTCGATGGAGCGCCAGTTCGCGGAGTTCAAGGCGGCGGTGCATACCGGGAATGTGCGCGAGGCGGAACGCCTGCGCGATGCGATCGAGTCCACGCTGCCGAGAATCGTCGATCTCGCCGCGCCGTCGGGGAGCCTGTGGGAGGTGTTCTGGCACTCCTTCCTGATCATCCTGCGCGAGGGCTTCGAGGCCATCCTCGTCATCGGCGCGATCGTCACCTTCCTGATCAAGACGGGACATCGCGAGCGGCTGCGCAGCATCTGGATGGGCGTGGGCTACGCGCTCGCCGCGAGCGCCGTGACGGCGGTCGTCCTCAACACCCTGCTGTCGGCAGCACCCGCGAGCCGCGAGATCATCGAAGGCGTCACGATGCTCATCGCAGTGGCCGTGCTCTTCTCGGTCAGCTACTGGCTCATCTCCAAGGTGGAAGCGGCCAAGTGGCAACAGTTCATCAACGAGAAGGTGACGGTAGCGCTCGAGCAGGGTGGCGGCCGAGCGCTCACGTTCGTCGCGTTCCTCGCCGTGTATCGCGAGGGCGCCGAGACGGCGCTGTTCTACCAGGCGCTGTTCAACGAGGGACCGAACGTCATGCTGCCGCTCATCATGGGCATCGTCGTCGGGTCCGTCGCGCTCGCGATCATCTTCACGCTCTTCTATCGATTCGGCGTGAAGATCCCGATCCGGCGCTTCTTTGCCGTGACGAGCGTGCTGCTCTACTACATGGCCTTCGCCTTCATGGGAAAGGCGGTGCTGGAGCTCCAGGAAGGAAACGCCATCGCGCTCACGCCGATTCGCGGATTTCCGGCGATCGAGTGGCTGGGCATCTTCCCCAGCTGGCAGGGTGTGCTCGCGCAGATGGTGCTGCTGCTGCTCTTCGCGTTCGCGGTGCTGAAGACCTTCTGGCCCAAGCGGTCTGTCGCCCTGCCGACGATGATGCCGGTCGCGCCTGGGCCCGTACCGGCGCCGGCGCCGCAGCTCGACGAGATTCGCGCCGAGAACGACGAGCTGCGGCGGAGGATCGCGGCGCTCGAGGAAGGGATGGTGCGGGAGCCCGCCGGGAGCTGAATCAGGCCAGCGCGTGGATGCCCGGTTTGCCCGGGCCCACGCGCGACCGCAGCACCATCCACACGATCCCCACGGCGACGAACGCCAGCGCAATCGTCTGCGCGTAGGTGATCCCGATCGAAAGGACGTCATCCTTCGCCCGGAAGAACTCGATGACGAAGCGCTCAAGTCCCGCCAACACGCAGTACACCCCGAACAACCAGCCTTCAGCGTGCTTGTGGTCGCGCAGGCGCCAGAGCACCGCGAACGCCACCAGCGCGAGTGCCACCTCGTAGAGTTGCGTGGGGTAAACGGCGATGAGCGCATTGGGACTCGCGCCCGGCGGCGGTATCACGCCGAACTCCTGCGCCATGATCCCTGCCGTCGATGGCGGCGCACCCTCGGGAAACGTCGTGGCGAGGAAGCCGCTCCACGGACGTCCGTAGTCGTCGCCCACCGCCCAGCAGCCCGTGCGTCCTACCGCATACGCCGCCATCAGCGCCGGTCCGCTGACATCGAACATCTTCATCAGCCCCGCGCGCTTCTTCACGACCACCGCCATCACGGCGAGCATGCCGCCGAACAGCCCCCCCCAGTACACGAAGCCGCCGCGCTCGAACATCGCGTCCCAATGACCGAGCACGACGACGTAGTACAGCTTCGCGCCGAGCAGGCCACCAACGACGGCCGCGAACACCATGTCGTTCACGGGCTCCGGATCATGGCCGCGCCGCGACAGCAACGCCTGCATCACCGCCTGGCCCACGAGAAACGCCATCAGCACCGCCAGTCCGAACCCCGTGATGCTCACGGGGCCGAACGCGTACGCGAACGGGTGATGAA
>JBKJMP010000086.1:0-7690 GCA_046596395.1 Gemmatimonadaceae bacterium | reverse complement strand
CTCCCCCAACGATGGCGACGCGCATCGGCTCAACCGGCGCGTCCGCGCGCTTCGAGCAGCGGCGCGATCCAGCTCACCGCACTCGCCACGAGTGGCGTTGCACGAGCGACATCGTACACTGGCGCGGCAATTCCCCCGGCGCCGCCGAGCCGCGCACGATCGCTCTCGAGCATGCGCGCGGCCGTCACGCTCACGTCCACGAATCCCGCGGCGCGCATGCCGCGGCCGAGCTCTCCCGCCGATAGCGGATGATGGTGCGCATATCCCTGCCCTCCGCGCCAACGTACGTACGCATCCGCCCGTGCGCGTGGCACGAACCCCACACCCCACAGGTCTACGTGGGGCTCCGACAGCAGCGAGTAGCGGTTCGTCGTTCGAAGCACGGCGTCGCCGGCATGTGGTTCGAGCACGCGCGCCGATTCGCGCAGCACCGCCTCCGCGTCGCGGCAGTGCTCGAGCGTACCCACGGAAACCATGCGCCCAAACCACGCATCGCGGAAGGGTAGGTGCTCGGCGTTCGCGCACACGAGCGGTTGCGGCGCGTTCGCGAGCGCCGGACGTTTGCGCGCCAACACCAGCCATCGCATGGCGACGTCCACGCCCACCGCACGGATACCACGCGCCGCGCAAACGGAGAGCAGGTCGCCACTCGCGCAGCCGATCTCGAGCCACGGACGGTCCGACGTGGGCGCGTCCAGCCTGTCGAGCCACTCGGCGGCGCGGCGCTCGCCGCTCAGCACATACGAGGTGAACCGCTGCGCAAGCTCCGGTGCCGTGGTCGGCGTCATCGCCCAGTACGCCGCTACGCTCGCCGCGAGGTCCATCCCATCTGTCTCGGCGATGAGCCGCTGCGCCTTCGCGCGATCCTCTTCGAGACCGATCCACGGATCCGGCTCCACGCGAAAATCCGGGATGCCCAGCACGGTGGGATACGTCGCGTCGCATCCGCGGCAGTGGTGTGCATCCACCACCGAGTCCAGTTCACCGCGGCACCGTGGACACACGAACTCCGCGATCATTGGCTCACCGTGCGCCGGGTGCAGTCGTCGGTCCGCGCAGGTATCCCATCGCCTCGCCTGCCGCCCATCCCGCGAAGAATGCGAGCGTGAACGGCAGCGCGCGCGCGAATGCCACCGCCCTCGATCGTGATCCAATCGCGGTGCGGGCCACGCGCAGCGCCAGCACGGGGGGCAGCAGAACGGTCGCTGCCGCACGCACGAGGCCGTTCGAGCCCGGCGCTTCCGCCAGCCGCACGCGTGCGTAGTCGTGCCCGTGACGGTAGCGGTCGCGCACGAAAGCGCCGAAGTCGTAGCGCAGATTCTGGCCGACGCGCGCCGTCGGCTCGAAGACCATCACCGCGCCACGCTCACGCAGCCTGTCGTGCACCACGTTCTCCCATGCGCCATCACACATCCACGAGGCGACGTCGCCGAGTACGCGGCGGGAGTACGCGACGTTCGCGCCCGTGATGAGAATGGCGGCTCCGGGTGTAATGGCGCGCCCCGATTGCGCGCTGAAGAACCCGTACTCGGCGAAAAACGCGCCCCAGTCGAGTGCCCGCGCACGTTGCGCGTTGTCCATCGATCCGCCGATCACGTCTTCACCGCGGCCCGCGTGCGCGCGCAGCCGCGCGACCCAGTCGGCATCCGCCACGCAATGATCTTCCGTGAGCGCGACCAGTGTGCCCGTGGCCGCGCTCAGCGCGGCGCCGCGTATGCGCGGCAGGTCGCTGCCCTGCGGCACGCGAACGAACGTCACCAACGGGTGGGCGGCCGCGAGCACGTCGATGGCGCGTGCGTCGTCCGCGCGCGCGACCACCAGCGGCGCACCCTCGCGCGCACACTGCTCGACGAGCGACGCCAGGCAGGCGTCGAGCACGGACCGATCGCGAAAGGACGCGACGACGACGGAGATGTCGGGATCGACGCTCATTCGCCCCCAAAGGCCCGCGCGGATTCGCGGCGGTATTCGTTGATCACCGCACACGCGGTCGTATCCGCCGCCGGAGTCTCCAGCAACGCGAACAGGTGCGTCCGCGGCGCAAACGACGCGGTCACGCGCAGCCGCCGGCAGCGCTCGCTCAGCAATCGCGACAGTCGCAGGTCGCCCGAGTGAATGCTCGCGAGCAGGACGTACTCCACGCTGGCCGCCGTCAGCTGGGCGTTGAACGTCATCGGGTCGAGCGGCACGAGTGGCTGGAGCGGCGTCGTCTGGCGACCCGTGTAGTAGTAGACCGACGTCGCCTTCACGGCGGCAAGTCGCGCGCCCTGCGGCAGCGAATCGTGCACGTAGCGAGCCGCGGCGAAGAAGCTGCGCGCGCCTGGCGTGACACACCGCGGATCCGTGAAGACCCGCTCGCGATCGCAGCCGACGAATTTCTCGAGGTGGCCCTGCAGCCGAACGACGCTCGTCGACACGAGAATCGCGGACATCGCGACGACCGCGATCGTGGCAGTGCGCCGGCTGCGTGCCAGGCCGATGCGCTCGACACCGAGCAGCAGCAGGGTGATGACGATGGGGATGAGAGGCACGAGATAGCGCTCGACACGCCACGTCCAGATCAGGTAGAGCCCAGCGCTCGCGAACAGGGTGAGCCCCGCGACGCGCATCCGGCTCAGCGAGCGCACCATCCCCACCACCACGCCCGCCAGCACGATCGCGGTGCTCACGAGGTTGTCGATGATCGTGCCCGCAATGGTCGGCACGGCGAGCACGTTCGGCATCGCGATGGTCACGTAGTACTGCAGGTTCATCGTCATGCGCTGCACGAACTCGCGCGCCAGCGATCCGCTCCCACGCGCCGTGACCGTGAGGTCGGCCGCATACGACAGCCCGACCACCGCGGTGGGATTGCGCGCCGTCCACCAGATCAGCGGGCCAAGCGTCATCGCGAACAGCACGGTCGCAATCCCGGCCTCGCGAACGCGTCGTCCCCACAGCAGGTGTGCCACGATGGCCACCGGCAGCACGAGCCCCGCCGTACGCACGGTCACGGCGGCAATGCCGGCGGCGATGAGCACCGCCGCCTGTCGCGGGCCCGGCGCCATGCATGCGGACGCCCAGATCGCGAGCGCGAAGAAGAACGTCAACGCGCTCTCGGACATGATCTCCCCTGCCGACGCCACGAGCGCGGGGTTCATGGCGAGCGTGATCAACGTGGCAATCGCGACGAGGGGGCTCGCCGCTCGCCGCAACGTGACGAAGGTGATCGCGAGCGCCGCCACGGAGAAGGCGATCTGCTGGAGCACGAGCCAGGTGAACCCCTCGCCGCCGATGGCCGTCCAGATGGCCAGGAGCGCGGGAAACCCCGGCGGATAGAGGTGATGCGCCGGCGTGCCTGGCGTCATCAGGTCACTGTACTGGCCGAGCGTCAGCGCGCGCGCCAGCACCACGTAGCGGAGCGAATCCTCGTTCGTGAGGATGCCGGGCACGCGCCCGAGCCAGACGAGCGCCCCATGCAGCGCGAGGGCGATGACCGGGAGCCCGTACCAGGAGCGCCACGAGAGCGACGCCTGGCGCTCGTCGGGCATCCCCGGTCCGGTGCGGTCCGCGATCAGAGCTTCGGCGCCGGCAACAGCCGGTTGTACACGGTGCCCACGAGCCGGCCGAACGCGTAGCCGATCACGAACCCGTAGATGAACCCGATGAGGCCGCCGACGAACGTGACCGAGTAGCCCGGAAGGTAGTTGCGCAGCAACACGAGATGCGGGCCCACCACCGCTCCACCGCGCGCGACCAGCACCCACGTGCTGATGAGAAGCCCGAGACCGCCGAGGAATGCGAACGCGATCCCCCAGGCTCGTGCGTTGAGCCTGGCGAACGTCTGCGCTACCGCCGCCGCGGCGAGCGCCGGCGTGTCCATCGGCGGGCGCGGGTCCGAACGAGTCATGCGTCGATCTCCGGTTGGCTCAGATATGATCGAGGAACTCGCGCGTCTGCATCAGGTTCGCGCGAACACGAATGTACAGAAGCCACGTGGCGAGGATGAAGTTGCGCCAGAAGGCGAGAAACCAGCCCACGACGAACCCCACCACGCCCGCCCAGGCCCCGCCGATCACCACCCCACTCCACGACACCGTGTAACCGCGGAAATAGACGCTCAGCAGGCCGAGACCGATCGAGTCCCCTGGGTCGCGAAGGACCGTGAGCATGGTGATGGCCGCAACGACCACAGCGCACGCCGTACCGACGGCAATGCCGAACACGCGCTTGTGCAGCGGGGCGAACGCGAGCACCAGCGCGCGCTCGACCGCCACTTCCAGCGCGTCGGGACCGCTGTTTCGACGCCCCGGTGGGTAGTGCTGCTGCTGGGTTGCAGTGGGCATGAATGATCCCGCGCGAAGCGTAAGGGTGTCGATCAGGATGACGCCCGCGACGGCTGGAACTTACTGCCGCGCGGTTCGTTCGTGGAACTCGAGCCGCGCAGCAGGTGGGCGGCAATCGCCCAGCCGGCGGAAAAGGCATTCAGTGCGTAGTACGCGATGCGCAAGGGCACCACGCCGAGTGCGAAACGCCAGCCGCGAACCTCCGCGAACCATCCGAGCATCGCCGCATTCCCGGCGACGATCGCTACGAGTACCGCCAGGGCCAACACCGCGAGCAGCCACGACCCGAGAAACGCCGCCCCGACCGCCGCCAATAGCCCCAGTGGCGCGAGGAGCGTGAGCACCTTCTCACGCCAGGCGAGATTCAGTGGACCAGCCGCCGCAATCTCCCTCCGCTCGAGCAGGAGTTCCATCCACGGCACCCCACGGTCGCGAAAGTCCGTGATCACGCCCCCGCGGAACGTCCAGCACTTCAGGTGCTTGCCCACGATCTCCGGCACCAGCTCGATCGGGATGCCCATCGCGGTCAGCCGGTACCCCAGCTCGATGTCCTCGATTTGCGGGCGACGATAGCGCTCGGTGTCGAACCCGCCCGCCGCCTCGAACGCGCTGCGCCGCATCGCGCCGCAACCCGCCCAGAAGGTGATGGCCGGCCCGGCGCTCGTCGTGTGGACGTAATGGTGCAGCAGGTTCCGGTACTGCGACACGAGACCGGGCGCCTCGGGCGCCGCATCGTACGAGCCGAATGCCGCGCCCAACTCCGCGCGCCTGCGAAAGAGCTCCGCAAATTGCCGCAGCGTCGCCGGAGCGACGCAGACATCTGCGTCCACGAAGACGAGCACCTCGCCACTCGCGGCCTCGGCCCCTTCGTTCCGCGCGCGCCCCGGGCCAGAAGGTCCACCTGGCACGCGCACGACGCGGTCCGCAACACGCGCCGCAACGTCCGCCGTGTCGTCCGTGCTACCGTCGTCCGCGACGATCAACTCCCACTCGGCTCGTGGCAGGTCGCTCGCCGCGAACGCCGCGAGCACGCGCGCGAGTATGGGCGCGCAGTTGTACGCGGGCACGATCACGGAGAGGTATGGCGTCGTCATGGCACCCGCTCACGCACCGCGCGCACGGCGGCGCGCAGCCCAAGCCACGCGCGAAAACGCGCGGTGCCCCACGCGTCCAGTCCATCCGCACGACGGAAGTAGTACGCGTCGAGACGCGGCAGCAGCGCGAGGTCGTCGTCCGGCGCGAGCACGCGAAGCTGCGTCGTCACGCCAACGTCGAACCGCCGGCGCACCACGGCGGCTGCGGCCGCCGGCGCAATACCGTACGGATACGCAAATGTCGAAGGGCAACATCCGGTGCGCCGCTCGATCTCGTCGGCGCCTCCCTCGATCTCGTCGGACAATGCGTTGACGCCTACCGTGTCGAGCTTGGGATGCCGGCGCGTGTGCGCTCCGAGCTCGATCCCGGATGCGCCGAGCGCGCCGAGCGCGTCCCAGTCCATCAGGGGCAGTGTGGGTATGCCGGCCTGCTCGCGCCCCCCCCATGCATTCGTGCCCCCCACCTGGCCACTCACCACGAACACCGTCGCGGGCAGCGCATGATCGCGGAGCAGCGGCACGGCCGACTCGGCGACGTTCGCGAAGCCGTCGTCGAACGTGAGCGCCACCGCATCACCATCCGCTGCGCCGCGCACGATCTCCGTCAGCGGAACGACGCGCACCGCTCCGCTCGCGAGCCACCGCACGTGGCCCGCGAACGCCTCCCGCGATACCGAGATCGGCGATCCCGACGAATCGATGGAGTGGTAGGTGAGGATCGCGCGCACCGCTCATCACCGCTGCGCGCTGATCGTGTCGCCGCGGGCGCTCGTGTGGGTCCCGACAGCAGTGTCCCCCGACGGTACCCCCGGCGACGACGCGGAACCCGGCTTCACCTTCTGCTCCTCGTGATACTCGAAGTCGGTGTTCACGGACCACACGTCATGCGTCGCGCCGTTCATGTTCTCCAGCGTCAGCATCGCCGTGTACATCGAGTGATCCGCGTTGTTGTACTTGTGCATCCCGTTCCGTCCGACGGTGTGCAGGTTCGGGATGCGATCGATCGACGCGCGCACGGTGTCGAGATGTTCACTGTATACGGCGTCGTACACGGGATACGCCTTCGGCATGCGCACCACGGTACCATCCACCACGTCGCTCGCCTTCGCCATGTTCAGCGCCTCGAGCTCGCGGCTCGCGAGCTTCACGAGGTCCTCGTTGCTGCTCGCCCACAGCCCGTCGCCCTCGAAGCAGAAGTACTCCATGCCGAGACACGTACGTCCCTCGTCGGGGACCATGGCGGCACTCCAGTTGTTGAAATTCTGGATGCGGCCCACCTGCACCCCCGGCGTGTGGATGTAGATCCAGTTGTCCGGGAACAGGTCCTTCTTGTCGAGGATCAGCGCGATCACGAGGAAGTCGCGATAGTTGAGCGCCTCACCAGCGACGCGCGCGGCCGGCGGCACCTGGTCGCCGAGCGCGCGGACGAGCGCGCGGATGTCGGTCGTGGTGATGACGTGCTCCCCCTCGAACCGCCGCTCCCCGTTAGGCGTCTCCGCAATTACCGCGGTCGCGCGGCCGTCGGTGAGCTCCACGCGCGTGACGAGATGCTTCATCAACACCATGCTGCCGAGCTCCCGCACGCGGTCGGCGCACGTCTCCCACATCTGCCCGGGCCCGAGCCGCGGGTAGCGGAACGAGTTGATGAGCGACTTGATGTCCGTCGAGCGGCGGTTGAGCGCCGCCGCGTTGAGGATCGCCCGCGCCAGCGACAACCCCTGGATGCGCTGCGCGGCCCACTCAGCTCGAATTTCCGTGCACGGCATGCCCCAGACCTTTTCCGTGTACGTCTTGAAGAAGATCTCGTACAACCGGCGGCCGAAGCGGTTCGTCACCCACTGGTCGAGCGTGTCCTCCACCGGCGACGGGTGCAGCTGTGCCTCGAGGTAGCTGATCACGCAACGCGTCGCGTTGATGATGCCGAGCCCCGTCAGCGCGTTCATCGGCTTCAGCGGGTAGTGGAAGTACTTGCCGCTGTAGAGAATGCGCGAGAGGCGCGGGACGTCCAGGAACTCGTCGGCGAGCAACTCCTCCCACAGCTCCTGGACCGGCGTGATCTTCGTGAAGAAGCGGTGCCCGCCGATGTCGAAGCGGTAGCCCTTGTAGTTGTCGGTGCGGGCGATGCCGCCCACCAGCCGGCCTTTTTCCAGCACGGTCACCGGCACCTGGGCGCGCACCAACTCCACGGCGGCCGTCAGCCCGGCCGGCCCGCCGCCAATCACCACGGCGCGGCGCACGGGGCGGCCCGCCGTTTGCGACTTCTCTGCCATC
>JBKJMP010000624.1:0-3463 GCA_046596395.1 Gemmatimonadaceae bacterium | reverse complement strand
ACTGCGGGACCCTCGCGAACCCCTGCTCGTTCAGCCGGTCGGATCCCGGCACGAGTGTCTACTGCCCGTCTGCGGAGGAACGAGGCAGGAACATCGAATGCGGGTGTTACGCGCAGGTCTACCGCGACAGGGCGCTCCTCAACAACGGGCGGCCGACACCGCCGTACGACGTCAACAAGATTTCCGCCGACGACGTCGAGGCCCGTCAAGTTCTACGGCAGCGCGGCGGAAACGCCGAGGGAATACGCCAAGCTCAATTCGCCGTGTGGCGTGCTGGTCTTCCACACGCGCCGCAGCCCGTGACCAACCGCCACCCGGAGTGACCATGCCTCGCCTCGCCGTCCTCTCGCTCGTCGCCCTCGCCGCGTGCGCGTCCTCCGGGCCGACACCGGGCTCCGGCAGCTCGGGACAGACGATCAGCATCGGCGCAGGCGGCGCGGGGGGAACGGCTCGCCTGAACACGAGCGTCTCGGCGGCCGTGTCGAGCGTCCCCTTCCCCCTTGATGACGTCTGGCGTTTCCTCCCCGCCGCCTTCGACTCGCTCGGCATCCCCAAGGCACTGATCGATCCCGCCACACACACGCTCGGCAATCAGGGCATGAAGGTGCGCCAGCGACTGGGCAAGACGCCGCTCAGCCGCTTCATCGACTGTGGTTCGACGCAGATCGGGCCCAGCGCCGACACGTACGAGGTTTTTCTCACCGTCGCCACGCAACTCCAGTCCGCGGGCACTGGCACCACGATCTCGACCACGGTGGAGGCGGTCGCGAAGCCCCTCAACTTTAATCAGGAGTACTCGCGATGCAGCTCGAGGGGGGTGCTCGAGTCCCGCATCGTCGACGCGATCAGGAAGGAGATGACGCCATAGCGCGACGTGAACGCGAGCAGCACACAGGAACTCGCCAATGGGCCGTACGGATCTCGCAGCTCGGGCGGATGTGACGGATCGCTCCGTGATCGGGATGTCTCCGTGTGTCAGTCCAGCATCCCGCGAACATCAAGGATTACTGCTGTCTCTGAACTCGGGGCTGACGCGTTTGCACCGGTAGGTGACCCAACACGGAGCAATCCGTTCAATCAGCAAATCCGTTCCATCCGTAGGTTCCATTCGTCCGTGGGCCGGCAGGCGCTTACCGCTGTCGGCTTGAGCCACGCGAAGGACCTGCACCTTTCGCATCCGCCTGCCGCACGTGCGCGAACAGCTCGCGTCGCACCTCGGGGTTGCTGATCTTCCAGATCACCCCGTCGGTGAAATAGTGGTGAATGTTGATGAACATGAGGATGAGAATCGGCGCCGCCTGGCCCGGCTTCTCGCCGAATATCCCTGCCACCGTACTCATCGCCGCTGCGGGAATCACCTGCGCCACCAGGTAGCTCACGACGAGCAGCCCCGCCCCGTACAGCACCATGTGGCGCGCGACGCCGCCCTTGGATTCGGCATCGCTCGCCGTGCGATTGATCTCCACCCGGATTGGAAACGCGAGATACTGGATCGCGTGCGCGATCTGGATCCAGAAGATCGCCTTCGGGTCGCGCGCCATCACTGCATACCAGACGAAGATCGCGACCCAGGCGATGAGCGCATGTGGTGGCGGGAGCTTGCCCGTGCGCCGGTACAGCTTCACCAGCCCGATGGCACCGAGCACGAACGCGACGGCGGTGCCCACAGTGAGCAGCAGGTACACCGGCCTCACGCGCGAGGGATCCCGCATCTGCGTGTACAGGAACCAGGCGAGGTGCCACACCAGGAGGATCCGGAGACTGGTCCGGATCAGGGTGCGCTCCGTCCGGTCGAACGGGGTGCCGTTGAGGAACGCATACGACGCCATCATTCCCCACACCTGCCCGGTATAGTGCCAGGCGAGGTAGGCACTGGCCACAGTCACGAGCACGATGGCGAGGGCACCCGAGTACTGCGCCTCCCACACCGCAAGCACGACCCACCCCAGCAGGATGAGCGGGACATAAATCGACGCCCACCGATGGCGCAGGATCATCTCGCGGCTGCGATAGACGATCCGGTATGACGCCATGAAGTGAGGCATGTTGATGACGGTCGCGGCCCATGCCTGCGCCCCCACGCCGATCAGCACGAGGTCGGTCCGGCCGCTGAGCAGCATCGGCACAAAGACGATGACCGACAACCCGCCAACACAGAGGAAATCGAGCACGGGCGACAGGATCGCCACTCGACGTGATCCAGCGGCTGCTGGCGAGTGTGCCATGCGAGGTGCTACCAGTGCTCCCCGTCGCCCTGTGGATCCTTGTCTCGTTCCGGCTTGATCAGCTTCACCATGATCGCGCCACCGCTCGCTCGCACGCCCAGTTCGTTGCGCGATTCCACGGGACCGAGATACCGCACTTCCTCGACGCGCACCGCACCGATGCTGCGAAGGGTAGCACTTCCCGCTTGCCGAACGCCATCAACGTACACGGACAGTGCCCCCGACGCGCTCGTCGGCCGGACTCCCGGCGCCGGTGCAAGGAAATGCGGACGCAGGCTCTGAATCGCCTGATACAAGTCTTGCTCGCTCAGGGTCGAGGCCATCAATTCTGCGTGTGTTATGAGATCGCGCTGCGGGCTGGGTGGTTTGGCCGCTGACGGACCACCCGCCCGGCACGCGCCCACCAACAGCATCACGACGACTGCAGCGATTCGCCCGAGCGTCATTCTCCAGTCTCCATCCACCAAGCTACATCCTGTTGGCTAACCATACGAGAAAGGCCGCCGAGCTGTTGCCCGGCGGCCCGAGTAACTCTCGACACTCGTTCAGATACCGGCGGGACGCGGTGGCCGGCGATCCCACATGAACGATCCAGCGGGGACTTGGAAGGCCGCAATCTGCGGCGCCTTGCTGCCTGCGGTGGAGCGCGGGAAGACAATCAGCGTGACTCCCGACCCTGCTACCGTGGTCCCCGGAGTTGCCTCAGTGTCGATCTTGCCCGCGGCACCGGCGCTCGAGAAGGCGGGCGCGCCGATGAGTGCCAACGGGTTGGCGAACAGGTTTGCGCCACCACCTGCCGGCTGCACGTTGTAGCGAATACGGGCAGGTGCCACGTTTACCCGGGATGAAACCGAATAGGGTGCAACACTCGCCCACGTCGCAGCGGCTGGCGCCGTGCCCCCATCCACGTAATGGCGCACGTCAATCGCCGCTGACGTCGCGTTCAGCACCCGAAGCGCCACCTGGGCACCCGGATCAGGCGCAGTCTCGTCGATGACCGTCAAGCGCATGCGATCTGCGCCGGTCGAGCGTGCATTGCCCCAGAGAATGACGCTGTAGTTGTGGTCCGCCTCGACGTTGATCGTCGTGTCCTTCACCACGACGCTGGCGACCGACTGCAGCGTGTCGTTCAGGAAGATCCGGAATTGCCGCTGGCCGGCCCGCGTATTCTTGTACTCGATACCAACCGAGGCCGTCACGCCCCCCGAGGTCACGGGATTGTTCCGGAACGCAATCCG
>JBKJMP010000603.1:0-4720 GCA_046596395.1 Gemmatimonadaceae bacterium | reverse complement strand
CGGCGGCGCCGCGCAGCCAATCGAGGCCAGAACGCCAATGTGCGCTGCCAGGAGGAGCGTGCCCGGCTGCATCACGGTCTGTCCCTCACGCACGTCCTCCCCACGCAGGCGAATGTTCCGCTCCGCGTCGCGATCGTCGAGCACGAGGACGTCAAGGCCGTCCATGCGTGTGTCCTCGACGCGCACGACCGACGTCGCACCCCCGGGCGTCGGCGCACCAGTCATGATGCGCGCGGCTTCACCGCGCTGAACAGCGCGCGTCGGCGCGGCGCCGGCGGCTATGGTGCCGATGACGCGGAGGCGAGCCGGCATGTCCGCGGTCGCGCCGCGGATGTCGTCGCCTTGCACGGCGAAGCCATCCATGCTCGCGTTGTCGCGTGGCGGCAGCGAAACGGGCGATATCACGGCGCGCGCGAGCATGCGTCCCAGCGCGTGCTCGAGGGGCGTGGCCTCTGCGTCGAGTGGACGCACCCCGGCCAGCATGTGCGCGCTCGCCTCGTGCACGCTCACGCGCGTGATCGTCACGCTAGTACCGGCCGAGCCGCATCGATGCGAGGCGAATGCCGATGGCGTCCGTCACGGCGTCGACACGCCGCGTCGGCACGACGTAGTTGTTGCACAGCGCGCTGAAGAGCAGCAGGCGTCCGTCCGCGGTCGTCACGTACCCCGAAAGGGAGCGCGCCTTGTCGAGCGTGCCGGTCTTTGCGTGCAGGTTTCCCGTCGCCGGCGTGCCGCGCATGCGGTTGCGGATCGTGCCGTCCACCCCTGCGACGGGCAACGCGTCGTAGAAGAGCTGAAAGTCGGCGTGACGACGCATGGCGTCGAGCACTACCACCGTCGTGCGAGGCGTGATGTAATCGTGGCGCGAGAGTCCGCTGCCGTCACGCACCGCGAATCCGTCCGCGGTCGCACCCCACGCCAGCAGCTGGCGCGCGACAACCGCCGCGGCACTGTCCGCGCGCCCGACGCCTGTGCGCTCGAGCGCGATCGTCTTGAAGAGCAGCTCACCGATCTGGTTCTGCGATGGCTTCTCGAAGTACGGCAGCACTTCGCCGAGCGTCGCCGACTGTATGGCAACGATCGGGTCCACCATCGGGGTCAGAGTGGTCATTGTGTCCGACGCCACACCGTCGATTGTAATGCCGCGCGACGCGAGCGCCTCGCGCAGCGCGAGCACGTACGCGCCCGACTGGTCGCGGAAAGCGATCGTCTGTACGGAGCTGTCTCCTGCGGCGATCGTCCCGCTCACCAGCACGCCCGCGCGCGACGAATCCTGCGAGACCGCCAGCCACGTGCGCGCCGTGGCGGAATCGGCACCCGTCGCCCCAGGGCGGAGCGCCGCCACCGTGCGAGCCCGAACGATCAGGCGCGGAAAGCTCGACGCGGGCCGCGTCGTCGCCGTCACCGGATCGCCCGCGCGCGCACCGCCACGCACTATGATCGTAGTGAAGCCCTCATTGAAGTACAGCGCATCCACTCCGGCGGAGTACGGCTCGTCGAGGTCGTCCCACGCCCAGCCGAAGCCGAGCGTCGCATCCGTGAACGGCGAGGGCGCTGCGACCACCGATCCACGCACGCGCGTGATCCCACGCGCGCGCAACGAGTCTCCCATCGCGCGGAGCGGCGCGAGCGCGTCGCCACGCTGCATGCTCGCACTCACCGTCGGATCGCCCGTCCCACGCACCACGAGGTCACCCTCGAGCACGCCATCGCGGATCGGCCCGCGCGCGAGCAGCGTCGTCGTCCAGCGATAGTCCCTGCCCAGTTGCGCGAGCGCGGTCGCGCCCGTGACCAGCTTCATGTTGCTCGCCGGCATGAAGAGCTTGTCGGCGTTGCGCGAATACAGCGTGTCCCCGCGAATCGCGTCGACGATCAGCACGCCCCAGTGCGTACTGCGGAACTCGGGGACGTCGATCAGGGAATCGACGAAGCGCCGGAGGTCGCTGGCAGGGGCAGCGACAGGCGACGACGCGGAGGACACGCCACTGGCGGATGTGCAGCCGGCCAGTGCGAGGGCGGCGAGGACGCGAGCGACGCGCATGCAGGACGGGCGTGAGGGGGGAAAAGGCCGGCGCGGCGATTCGCGTCCGCACCCTCAACCTAGTGGTCATCCCGAGCGAAGCGAAGGATCTCTCCCTTCACGTAGCTGAGCTGGCACTCAGGGACAGCTGCGTGGCTACGAACGCTCGCTACCCTTCCGGAGAGCGAGGATCGCCTCGAGCTCCAGCAGGTGCTCGATATCCTTCTTGCGGCGTACCGCATTCTTCGACGCGATGAGTGCTTCCAGCGTGAGCACGCGAAAGTCAGTTGCCCCGATCCGAACCGACTCGGACGCGGCGAGCGCCTCGGAGTAACCTCCGACGCCCGGCACGCGGTCCCGCAGATCGATCGCCCCCATCGTCGTGGTGAGGGTCATGACCGGCGTCGTGCGAAAAGTCCTCGCGTCGAGAATGAACGAGAGCCCGGCCTCGATACCTCGTAGGTATGCATGCCATTCCGTGAGCAGCGCCACGAGAAGGTCCACGTTCTCCGGCGCAGCGTCATAGCAGAAGTCGATGTCGTTGGTAAAGCGCGCCGAGCCATGGACGGTTGCCGCCACGCCTCCAACGACGACGACCCGGATGCCGCGCGCCATCATCGCGGTCAGAATTGCCTCGAACATGATCAGCGCGCCGAATCCGTGCCGCGGCGCACGTCGCGCGAGAACCCGGACATTGCATCCAACTGGCGCAGGCGCATCTCGGGGGTTTTGTCCAGGTTATCGGCAACCAGCGTCAGGTCGATTCCCCAGTCCGCCGCCGCTTGCAGCGCGTCTCGCTGGCGAGACGGACGACGCCCGCGCTGACGCGGAGCGAAGCTCGTGCGCAGAGATGCGAGTCGCACATGAAAGGATGACAGGATCCGATGAAGGTCCACGGACACGGCAACGCTCCCATCACTGCCGGCAGGCATCGACACCGGTGCCGTTTCGCCTTGCCAATCGCGCAGCGCACGATTCGCACAGACCCACGCGCGGGCCAGAGGAATGCCTGTCGCGTCGTGTATGACACGCATGACCGCTACTCGCTTGGCCAGCTCCACCGAGTATCTCTTCGGGAGCCGGAGAGCCGCCGCCGTATTGAGCACCCATTTGGTGTCGGCGTGGAGCAGATGGGCGAACGCGCGGAGCATCATTAATAGAGTCTAAGGTATAGATCTATTTACAGCAACACCGTTACCACCGTTCGCCGACCCAGGGCGGGTCGAGCGCGTGCGCGCCGACAAGGACCATGTCGGCGTTGCGCGAGTACAGCGTGTCCCCGCGAATCGGGTCGACGATCAGCGCGCCCTAGTGCGTGCTGCGGAACTCGGGGACATCGAAGCGAATCGACGAAGCACCGGAGGTGGCTGGCAGGCGTACCTTCACGAAGCGGATCCGGCACTCAGGGCATCGTGCCGCCGATCTCCTCGAGCTGCTCGGGCGTGTCCACGCTGAGGAAGAGCCGCTCCGGATCGCCATGCGACTCGAGCAGCCGCTCCGGAATCGTCACCGCGCTCGGCAGCGCCTCGAACAATGCCCCCGCCCGGCGCTCGCCCGCGGCGAGCAATGACGCGCATACGGCTGCCGCCTCGGACGCGTAGAACGCACACAGCGGCTCCGGCGTGTTCGACTCACCATGCACGGGAACCACGGCGGCCGCACCCGCTTCACCGAGGGCACGCATGCCGCGGAGCAGTGGCGTGGTGACGAACGGCATGTCCCACGCGACCACGACGACCGACGCGCCGGCCGCCCCACGCAACGCCGTCGCGAGACCTGCGAGCGGACCGAGCCCTTGAATTTCGTCGGAGATCACCGCGACCCCCGGAAACCACGCCGGCGCCTCGAGCGCATTGCTCACTACCAGCAGTTCGTCGGTTGCGCCGCGCAACGCGGTCAGCACGCGGTCGGCGATCCTGAGCTCGTCGACGACGGCAAGTCCCTTGGGGCGGCCACCGAACCGGCGCGCCGCCCCCCCCGCGAGCATCACCCCGACGCAGCCCGATCGACTCAGATGCGCAACCCTCGCTGCTCCGCAGCAAGGTCGAGCTCCGACGTGAGCGCGCGCTCGACGAGCAGCGCCACCATGCCGCGCCGCGCGCGCTCCTTCAGGAACCGGCCGCACGAGCTGCACATCACGAGCTCGTATCCAACGTCGCGATTCTTGATGCGCGCGATGCTCGGCGCATCCGCCACGTCGCAACCGAGGCAACCGGGCCGCGGCGCGCGCCATTGGGCATCGCACCGCGCACACACCAGCGATCGTTCGCCGCCTCGCTCCAGCACCGCCAGGTCGGGCGAGCCACCGCAGCAGGGACACACGACGCGCGTCCAGTTGCGCCACAGCGACGGCGCCCCCACCTGCGCGGTTGCCGCGCGCAGAAGCGCATTGCCAACCACGATCGCCACCTGCCGCGCCAGGCGCCGCCGCGAATGGTGCGGCGTGCGGTCGCCCGTGAACCACCCACAGACGATCTCGTAGACGTCCGGCTCCGTATCGAGCATCCGCTGGCGCTCCTCGTTCGACACCAGCCCCGCAACCTCGAACGATTCCACGACGCGCACGAACTTCGGCGTGAGGTCACCGCAGGAGCCGAGGACGCGAAGGGCATCGTACGCGACCTGGCCGGCGCTGATGCGCGCGCGAGCGGCATCCTCTTGGACGGACGGTGTGCAGTCGCGAAGCAGGTCGGCATGGAC
>JBKJMP010000574.1:0-4275 GCA_046596395.1 Gemmatimonadaceae bacterium | reverse complement strand
CCTTCGGGGCGGCAGGATCGACGGCCGTCCCGAACACCACGAATACGAGGAAGAACGTCGCGATCGCCTCGGTGAGGATCGCCACGCCGACGGTGATGTCGCCGCTGATGACTTGCCCCCCAAGCCGCGTGGCGGTCGCGACGCCGACGGGGAAGATTGCCTTCAGCGCATACGCGGCGACGGCGGCGCCGAGGAGCTGCGCCATGATGTAGATGACCGCCATCACGGGCTCGATGCGCTTCGTCACCAGGAAGCCGATCGTCACCGCCGGATTGAGGTGCCCGGAGATACGCATCGTGGCCGTGACCATGATGGCCAGGATCAGCCCGTGTGCGATCGACGCGGTCAGTAGCGGATTGATGTTCGACAGGGCCGACGACATGATCGAGGCCCCGCCAACGAAGACCAACGCAAAAATGCCGATGAACTCGGCTGCGAAGTGACGCCAACTGTCGCGCATGTGATTTTCGTGTGCGGGTGGACCTGCGTCAGACTCCGTCGTGGCGCTTGAGGACGACCGCGGCATTGATGCCGCCGAACCCGAAGCTGTTGCTCATCGCGTACTCGACGTCGGCGTCGCGTCCGTGGTTGGGGATGTAATCCAGGTCGCAGCCCTCGGCCGGCGCGTGGTGGTTGAGTGTAGGTGGCAGCCACTTACGGTCGAGTGCGAGCGCGGAGATGGCAAGCTCCATCGCGCCCGACGCGCCCAGCGCATGGCCATAATACGCCTTCGTGCTGCTGACCTGAAGGTGCTGCGCGCGATCGCCGAAAGTATTCTTGATCGCGAGCGTCTCGGTGGGATCGTTGAGCGGCGTGGAGCTGCCATGCGCATTCATGTAGCCAATGTCGTTCGTCGAGACGCCGGCGTCTCGAAGGGCGAGGCGCATCGAGCGGCCGGCCTGCGAGCCGTCGGGCCGCGGGGCGGTCATGTGGTGGGCGTCGTTCGAGCTGCCGAAACCGACGACCTCCGCGTAGATGTGCGCCCCCCGCGCCTTCGCGCGGCCCAGCTCCTCGAGGATGAGTACCGCAGCGCCTTCGCCCATCACGAATCCGTCACGATCCTTGTCGAACGGACGCGACGCCGCGGCGGGGTCGTCATTGCGCGTGGACATCGCGCGAATGATCGAGAAGGCGCCGAAGCACAGCGGCGCGAGCGGCGCTTCCGACGCACCGGCGAACATGACGTCGGCATAGCCGTCGCGCACGGCGCGAAATGCGTCGCCAACGGCGATCGTCCCGGAGGCGCAGCTCATCGCATTGGTGCTGTTCGGCCCCTGCGCGCCGAGCTCGATCGCGATGTTGCAACTCGCCGCGCCGGCGAAGACGTTGAGCGCCAACGAGGGATCCAGCGATTTAATCCCCTCATGCAGGAAGACGCGCAACTGGTCCTCGGCGAAGCGAATCCCGCCGAGCGCGCTGCCCATCATCGCGCCGATGCGTTCGCGATCCTCGCTGGCGAGGTCGAGCCCGGCGTCCTCGATGGCCATTCGGCCGCATGCGACGGAGAAGGCGCCGAATCGGTCGAGCCGGCGCGCCTTCTTACCCTCGAGGAAATCGGTGACGTTGAAGTCGTCGACCTGCGCCGCGTTGTGGCTGCGCCACATCGACGGATCGAACCGGTCCAGTGTCCTGACGGCCGATTTCTCGCGTCTCAGCCCCTCCCACAATCCTTCACGGCCGATCCCGATGGGCGTGACTGCCCCGATCCCGGTGATGGCCACTCGACGACGATCATTCACTGCGACTCCTCATTTTGGTCGTGTCCCTGCACCGATCGCCTCACGCTCCGCATGGTCGGCGAGCCCCTTGAGCGTCCGGCTGGCGATCCCATGAACAAACACGGGCCCGATCACCATGGTGGCCGCACGGCCACCGACCATGGGGACGGAGGGACCGTCCCACATATGCAGGATACGTACGTGCGTCCCCTGCGGAGTTTCCGTAAAGGTCCACTCGACCTCCATTCCCGTCGTCACACCGTCGATGTGGGTGAACCGGATGCCCGGTGCCGGCCCGCTGCCGGGCACGCGCACCTGCATCTTCGACTGCCACCAGGTGGGCCACTGCACGATGCCGAACGGTCGATTCGCGCTCATGTCCACGATGCCGCCGCCGTCGCGCCGGCGCTCCACGAAGCGCACGAACTTGTAGTGCTTCAGCAACGCGGGCCACTGCTCCACGTTGGCCGCGAGCGCGAACATGCGGTGCAGCGGCGCGTGCACGAGCTGCTCGTCCACGGTCGTCATCTCCTTCGACGCCGGCATCGGCCCAAGTTCGAACGGTGGCAGGTCGGTCATGGCGATGGTTCCCAGGTTGCGGTGAGACGATAGCCAGGATGCATGCGCACGCGCGCCGTTGCGCCGGTCGCCGAATGCACGTGTCGAGCGAGGTCGTCGCGCGTGAAGCCGCGAAGGACGGAAACCGCCCCGTCGTGCCGGCTCACGTGATGAAATCCGAGCAGCCAGGTGAGCATCCAGAACCCTCCGGCCGCGAACCAGCTGCGGCGAAGGTCGCTGATGATCACGAGGCGCGACGCCACGCGATCGAGCTCGCGCAACACCCCCGGAATCTCGTCGTCCTCGAAGTGATGGAGCAACTGCGAGCACAGCACCACGTCCACGCTCGACGTGGCAAATGGAAGATACCGCACGTCGGCGCATGCGCCTCCATCGAGCAGCGGCGCGCTTGCCCGAACGAGGGATTCCGCCGAGTCGATGCCGAATGTCGTCAGTGTGACGCCCTGGCGCTGCGCCCGCTTCCGCGCCCGGGCCGGGATGTCCGCGAGCCCGGTGCCGACGTCGAGCAGCGAGGCGTGGCGACCGAGCGACGGGAGCGCGCGGCCGAGCTCCGCGAGCACCGCCCATGCGCCGCCGAGGAGCTGGTTGGCCATCCGCACGTCGCGCAGCGACCGCTCGCGGAGTGCGGGATCGGTGGCCGGGTCGTCGAGATGCTCGAAGCTGCGGTGCCGTTTCGGTGTGATCACGAGCGCGCTACCGCTCGAGCTGCGCGTAGCCGCCGCGATAGTAGAGGAGCGGGCTCCCTGCGCTTGCGGAAGCCCGCTCGACCTCGCCAATGAAGATCATGTGGTCCCCAGCGTCGTAGCGCGAGACCACGCGGCACTCGAGGTGCGCGAGCGCGTCCTCGAGGAGCACGACGCCATTGTCGGCGCGCGAGTAGCCGAGGCCAGCGAAGCGGTTTTCCGATTCGACGGCCGCGAACCGGCGCGACATCGCCTCCTGCTCCGAGGACAGCACGTTCACCCCGAAATGCTCGGCACGGACGAGTGCGTGGAACATCGAGGCCGCGCGATCGACGCAGGCCTGCACGAGCGGCGGATGGAGGCTCACCGAGCAGAACGCGCTCACCGTCATGCCGAGGTCGCGGCCGTTGGCGTCGATCGTCGTGATGACGGTGATGCCGGAGGCGAAGCGGCCGAGCACGCTGCGGAAGGCGTCTGGATCGATGGTCATGCGTGGCGAAAGAGGTTCAGCAGGTAGCCCGGCCGCAAGACTTCGCGTGCGGGCACGAAGGCGCCCGTGACCCCAACGAGGAGATCGGCCATGTCCTTTCGTGCCGCGAGACTGCGGGCGAAATAGTTGATGACGGGGGCGTTGCTCACGGCGGCGTTGATGGCGCGCTCGACGATCCACTTGCCGAGGAACTCGCGCGAGCGCGCGCGGTGGTAGTCGCGCAATGCGTCATCGGCGTCGGCGGCGGTGACAGCGCCAAGTGCGCGGAGCGCGTACGGGGCGAGCAACTCGCCGCCGCGGAGCGCCGAATACATGCCCTCGCCGGTGAAGGGGTCGAAGAAGTCCGCGGCGTCGCCGACGAGTGCGGCTCCGGGCGCCCAGGAGCGTTGCGTGTGCGAGGCGAACGGGCCGGTGGCCAGCACGGGCGTGACGCGCGTGGCACCCGCGACGCGCCCGGCAAGCTGCGGGCGCGCGCGAAGCCACGCCTCGAAGAACGCCGTCCGGTCGGCGCTCACGGCGCGTCCCGCCGATGCGGGGACGACCATCGCGACGTTCGTGAGGCCGCCGTCAACGGCGGCAAGGCCGACGTACCCCACGTCGCGCTCGACATGCATCTCGCCCCAGTCCCCAACGTCGCCGAAATTCTCGTAGTGCGCGACGAGTGCGATCCGCCGCGGCCAGAAGCGGCTCGTGCGCGCGAGTGCAAGTCGTCGGGCAATGACCGAGCGAAGCCCGTCCGCGCCGACAACGAGCGGCGCGAGGATCGACTCGCTGGTGCCGTGCGCGCGCAAGAGCTGCACACCGG
>JBKJMP010000449.1:0-15634 GCA_046596395.1 Gemmatimonadaceae bacterium | reverse complement strand
GCGACGGACCGCCGCCGGAGGTGGGTGTCGCTTCCGGGACGGCACCTGGCGATGGACGTTGCCGCCGCAACCGCACTGCGCGGCGTGTACAGCACGCCGATCATCGAGCGGGCATATGCTTTCTCCGACGGGACCCGGCGCCTAATAGGACGCGTCGATGCCGATGGCCGAGCCGTGGACGGCCTCGAGCTCGCGCTCGACGCGGTGCTGAGCGGACGCGCCGGCACCGCAACGGCGATGAAGGACGCGCAGGGGCGGCGCTTCGACTCGCCGTCGTCGCCACCGACGCTGCCCGTCCACGGCAACACCGTCGTGCTCACGATCAACCAGGAGCTGCAGGAAATCGCGGAGCGCGCGCTCGCGGACGCCGTCGCGAACATGGGAGCCGAGGGTGGAGATGTGGTCGTAGTTGATCCGATAGACGGCGGCGTCCTCGCGATGGCCAGTCATCGAGAGGATCCGGCATCGACGTCGAGCACGGCGCTCACCGAGCCGTACGAGCCCGGGTCCACCCTCAAGCCCTTCTTCGCCGCGATGCTGATGGAGAAGGGACGCGCGCGCGAAACCGACGTGGTGCGCACGTTCGGCGGGCAGCTCACCATCCACGGCCGCACCATCACTGATGAGCACAAGGCCGAGGAGTTCACGCTCTCCGACGTCATTCGCTATTCGAGCAACGTAGGCATCGCGCAGTTCGTCGAGCGGCTCTCGCCGCGTGAGGAGTTCGAGACGTTGCGCGACTTCGGGTTCGGTTCACCGACTGGCGTGCCGTACCCGGTGGAGTCCTCCGGGAGGCTGCGCGAGCCGGCGCGGTGGACCCCGCAGTCCGCGCACTCGATCGCGATGGGGTACGAGCTGTCGGTCACGCCGCTCCAGCTCGTGGCAGCCTATGCGGCAATCGCGAACGGCGGCGAGCTGCTCGAGCCGGCGCTCGTGAAGGAGATCCGTGCGCCGGATGGCCGCGTGCTCTTCAGGCACGAGCGTCGTGTCGTGCGGCGCGTGGTCTCCCCCTCGGTGGCGAGACGCGTGCGTGAGGTCCTCATGAGCGTCGTCGAGGGCGGGGGCACCGCAAAGCGTGCGGAGCTCGGCAGCTTCCCGTTGGCGGGAAAGACAGGAACCGCACGTCGCACCGTGAACGGCGTCTATGTCCCGGGCGAGTACATCCCGACGTTCGTTGGCCTGTTTCCCGGCGACAACCCCCAATTCGTGATCCTCGTGAAGCTCGACAATCCGCGCGGCGCGTACACGGGCGGCCTCACGGCTGCACCCGTCACCAAGGCCGTCCTCGAGGCGGCCCTCGCGTCGCGCAACGCATCGCTCGATCGGCGTTCGCTCGCGGCCAGCCGCCGCGAGCGGCCGGCGGATACCATGCCGCCGGCGCTCGCACTGGCCGTGGCGCGCCCCGCGATCGAGGAGACGACATCAACCGCCCAGCGCGAGGCGTTGCGCATGGCGGCCGAGGCGGCCGAGGAGGACAGTGCGGGAGTGATTCCATTCGTCGCTGCGGTGGCGACCCCTCGCGCCGTTGGCACAGTGCCGCGGGCGCCGCGCGCCGTGCCGGACGTGCGCGGACTTCCACTGCGGCGCGCCGTCCACGCACTCCACGCGGCCGGATTCCGGGTGAAGCTCGAACCCGGCACCGGCAGTGAGACGCGGCCGGCGAGCGGCGCGCTCGCGCCAGCAGGCTCGGTGGTGCACCTGACGGGGGCGCCGTGATGCAGGTCGCGCTCGCGCCGTTGGTCGAAGCGCTCCGTAAGCAGGGGCTGCTCATGGCCGTGCGTGGCGTGCTGCCGCAATTCGTCAACGGTGTGAGCGACGACAGCCGCCACGCAAGCAGTGGCTCGCTGTTCGTCGCCGTTCGCGGTGCCGAACGCGACGGGCATGCGTACCTGGATCGCGCGGAGCAGGTGGGTGCCGCGGTCGCGGTGCTCGACGATCCGACCGCCACGACGCTCCCTGCGCTCGTGGTGACCGACACGCGACGCGCAGCCGCAGTCGTCGCCGCCGCGTTCTATGGTGAGCCAGCGAGCCGGCTGCGACTCGTCGCCGTTACGGGCACCAATGGAAAGACCACCACGGTGGGGATGCTCCGCCACCTGCTCGACGAACCGCAGTCGCGGTGCGCGTCGATCGGCACGCTCGGCGTGCTGGTCGGCAGCGATGGCGTCGAGATGCCGGGGGGCAGCGGCCTGACCACGCCTGGTCCCGTCGAGCTGCAGCGCGTGCTGCATGTGTTGGTGGAGCAGGGGGTCGGCACGGTCGCGATGGAGACGTCGTCGCACGCGCTGCACCAGAGGCGCGTGGACGGCCTGCGCTTCGAGGCCGGCGTGTTCACCAACCTGACGCGCGACCACCTCGACTATCATGGCACGATGGACGAGTACTTCGCCGCGAAGGCGATGCTCGTGTCGCACCTCGTGTCGGACGGCGCGGTCGTCCTCAATGCCGACGACGCTGCCTGGGACGCACTCCCTGCCGTATCGCGCACCCATCGCTTTGGACTGGGCCCGCGGGCCGACGTCCGCGCAGGGGACGTCCGCTACGGCCCGCGCGGCAGCGAGTGGAACCTTGCCATGGGTGCGGAAAGCCACGCGGTTCGGCTCCCGCTGATCGGCGACTTCAACGTGGCGAACGCGCTCGCCGCCGCCGCCGCGGCGTGGGCCATGCAAGTGACACCGGCCGAGATTGCGCGACGCCTGTCCACCATGCCGCAAGTACCGGGACGACTGGAGATCATCAGCGAGGAGCCAACCGTGCTGCGCGACTACGCGCACACCCCCGATGCACTCGAGCGAGCGCTCGACGCCGTGCGTCCGTTCACGGCGGGACGTCTGGTGTGCGTGTTCGGCTGCGGCGGCGACCGCGACCGGGGGAAGCGGCCGGAAATGGGACGCATCGCGCAAGCCCACTCCGATCTCGCGATCGCGACGAGCGACAACCCGCGCACGGAGGATCCCGAGCGGATCCTCGACGACGTGGAGGCTGGAATGACCGGCGCGCACGAGCGCATCACCGACCGGCGCGAGGCCATCGCCCACGCGCTTCGGGTCGCACAGCCTGGGGACGTCGTGGTGCTCGCCGGCAAGGGACACGAGACGTACCAGGTGCGCGGCACCGTGAAGTATCCATTCGACGAACGCGAGATCGTTCGCGAGATCATCTCCGAGGGAATCACCTGATGGCCGACGTTTCCACCCCGCAAGCGAGCGCGCTCGAACAACCAGCCTTCTGGACCCTCGACCGCATTGCCGCCGCACTCGGCACCGGTCCGCGCGGCGAGACCGCCATCACGCGCATCGCCACCGACACGCGCAACGTGGCGGAAGGGAGTTGCTTCGTGGCGCTCAAAGGTGAGTTGTTCGACGCGCACGATTTCCTGGCCGACGCGGTCGCGAAGGGCGCCGCCGCGATGGTGGTCGCCGACGCGCGCCGTGCGGCGAACCTTGGTGTGCCTGTCTATGAGGTCACCGACACGCTCGTCGCCCTCGGGGCCCTCGGGCGGTACCGCCGGCGCGTGTGGGGAGGCGGACGTCCCGTGATCGGTGTCGTCGGCACGAACGGGAAGACGAGCACGAAGGAACTGCTCAAGGCGGCGCTCGGCGGGGCCCTCCGCGTGCACGCGACCGTGGGGAATTACAACAACCTCGTCGGTGTGCCGCTCACGTTGTTCGCACTGCCAGACGAGGCAGACGTCGCCGTGATCGAGATGGGGACCAACCAGCCGGGCGAGGTCGCGGCACTGCGCGCGATTGTCGAGCCGGACATCGTCGTGGTGACGTCCATCGCCGAGGAGCACCTGGAGGGG
Organism: Gemmatimonadaceae bacterium; assembly: GCA_046596395.1. Classification (GTDB taxonomy): domain Bacteria; phylum Gemmatimonadota; class Gemmatimonadetes; order Gemmatimonadales; family Gemmatimonadaceae; genus AG11. The sequence continues at coordinate 11,829 of JBKJMP010000449.1, read as the reverse complement.
CTGGGCGACCTTGTAGGGGTGCTTCGCGAGGAAGCCTCGGCGTGCGCCGGCGCACCGCTCGCGGTGGTGCCGTCGGCGCAGCCGGAGATTGAGGAGGCTGCACGCCCCCTCGCGCAACGAACGCTGAGCACCGGGCTCGACGCGGGTGCATTCGTGCCGACATCGTGGTCGATCGGCGCGGACGGGGCTGGACGGATGGTGATCGACGACGTGAAGTTCACGGTCCCGCTGCGCGGCGTCCACAACCTTCGGAACGCGATGCTCGCGATCGCTGTTGCGCGCGAGTGTGGCGTGTCGCTCGAGGCCGCTGCGCGCGGGATCGCGTCCATGCCGGCGCCGCCGATGCGCGTGAACTTCGAGACGCACGGCTCGGCCACGGTGATCAACGACGCGTACAACTCCAACCCCGGCTCGGCCAGGGTGGCGCTGGAGTTGCTCGAGCATGCGGGGGCGGGACGACAACGCGTGGCCGTGCTCGGTACGATGCTCGAGATGGGGGGACAGGCCGACAGGTTGCATGATGAGGTGGCTCGTGCCGCGCTCGCCAGCCCGCTCGAGCTCGTCGTGGGTGTTGGGGCGTTTGCGGAAGCGTTCGCCCGCGTGGCGCCCGGCGATGCCCGTGTGGTGGGCGGCGCCGATCCCGACGCCGCATGGGAGGCGGCCCGTTCGCGCCTTGCGAAGGACGCCGTTATCCTGCTCAAGGGCTCGCGCGGCGTGCGGCTCGAGCGGCTGGTGCCGAAGATCGCGGAGTGGTCGACGCAGGACTGAGTACTCGAAGGCATCGCGATCCAACTACAACGTCTCAGGAACCCTTGCTCTACTACCTCTTCATCCCGCTGATTCCGCGCTGGCACGCGCTGAACATCTTCAACTACATCACGTTTCGCGCGACCGCGGCGGCGGTGACGGCGATCATCCTCAGCTTCATCGTGGGACCGATGATCCTGCGCCGGCTCAACACCGCCGCGAATTATCAGGTCGTTCGTGAGGGCACGCCGGAATCGCACGCGCTCAAGGCGAAGACGCCCACGATGGGCGGGCTGATCTTCCTGTTCTCGGCGCTCGTGTCCACGCTGCTCTGGTCACGCGTGTTCAGCCGGTACGTGCTGCTCGCCACGCTCGTCACGCTCGTCATGGGCGGCATCGGCATGTGGGACGACCTGCTCAAGCTCAAGCAGAAGAGACTGGGCCTGAAGAACGAGGGGCTGGTCGAGCGGCACAAGCTCACCGGCCAGGTGCTCCTTGGCCTCGCCCTCGGCACCTTTCTCTGGCTGTACCCGCTGTCACCCACGGTGCCCGGCGCATCCACGATGCTGCCGTTCTACAAGCATTACGTGATCACGTTCACGTTGCCGGTGCTCTATGTGTTGTGGGTGACGTTCATCCTCACGGGCGTGAGCAACGCCGTGAACTTCACCGACGGCCTCGATGGCCTCGCGGCCGGGTCGAGCGCGATCGTGTTCGCGACGCTGGCGATCTTCGCGTACCTCATCGGCCGCGTGGATGCCAGTAACTACCTCGGCATCACGTACCTGCGCCATGCGGGAGAGCTGACCATCTACTGCGCCGCGATGTTCGGCGCGTTGATCGGGTTCCTCTGGTACAACACGCAGCCGGCGCAGGTCTTCATGGGGGACACCGGCTCTCTCGCGCTCGGCGGCGCCATCGGCGCCGTGTCGATCCTCCTCAAGCACGAGTTCCTCCTGCTGTTCCTCGGCATCGTGTTCTTCGCGGAGATGATGTCGGTGGTGCTGCAGCGGTTCGTGTTCAAGTACCGGAAGAAGAGATATGGGCAGGAGTACGCGCAGAAGAATCGCGTCTTCCTGCGCGCGCCCCTCCATCACCATTTCGAGGTGAAGGGATGGAGCGAGCAGCAGGTCGTCGTGCGCTTCTGGATCATCGGGATCATCGGGGCATTTCTCGCTCTCACCACCCTCAAGCTCCGTTAGGATGCCGGTACGTTCCCTTACGGAGGCCCTGCCCGCTGCGTGGACGCGGGGCGAGATCAGCGTCATCGGCCTCGCGAAGAGCGGCTGTGCCGTCGCGGAGCTGCTGCGGCGCGCGGGGGCCGACGTCTACGCCAGCGACGCCGGTGCCGGACACGCGGTGCTGCGCGCGACGCTCACGCTCGCGCCACTTGGCGTCGACGTCGAGCACGGTGGGCACGACCTCGGGCGTATCCGGAAGAGTGCGCTCGTCGTCGCGAGTCCGGGCGTGCCGCCGAATGCGCCGCCGCTCGCCGCCGCGCGGGAGGCGGGCGTGCCGATCGTCGGCGAGATGGAGATCGCGCTCCAGTTCCTGCCGGGACAGCGTTACATCGCGGTCACGGGAACGAACGGGAAGACGACGACGACTGCCCTCGTGCACGCACTGCTCCAGGGGCTTGGCTACGATTCCATTGCGGCCGGCAACATCGGCACGCCGCTGTCGTTCGTCGCGCTCCGCGCGAAGCAGCCGGATTGGGTAGCGCTCGAGGCGTCGTCGTTCCAGTTGCACGATACGCCGAGCATCGCACCCGCCGTCGGCGTGCTGACCAACCTGTCGGCCAATCATCTCGACCGGTACGACTCGGTCGAGGCGTATTTCGCCGACAAGCAGGAAATGATGCGCAACGCCACCGCGCGGTCGGTCTGGGTGTGCAACGCAGATGACGACGCGGTGCAGTCGATGATGGAGGGCGTTCCGGGACGGCACTTGCGCTTCACGCTCGCCGCGGGTGCCGCCGATGGGTACTACGATCGCGGCACCGATCGGCTCGTCGTACTCGGCGAGCCGCTCATGGCGCGGGACGAGCTGTCGCTCCTCGGTGACCACAACGTGGGGAATGCGCTGGCGGCGTCGCTCGCGGTGATGGGTGCCGATGCCGTACATGCCACCCCGAAGGCGCGCGGCCAGATCGCCGATGCGCTGCGCACCTTTCACGCGCTCGAACATCGCATCGAGACGGCGGGACACTACGCCGGCGTGGACTGGATCAACGACTCGAAGTCCACCAATGTGGCGTCCACGTTCGTGGCGCTGCGCGGCATGCGCCGGCCCACGATCCTCCTCCTGGGCGGACGTCATAAGGGCGAGCCATACGGCGGCCTCGCGGACGAGCTCCGGCGTACGGTGAAGCTGGTGCTCGCTTATGGCGAGGCCGGGCAGACGGTGCTCGACGACCTGAAAGGCACGGTGCCGATCGAGCGCCTCGGATCCTCGTTCGAAGAGGTCATCGCGCGCGCGCGTGAGGTCGCCGTCGAGGGTGACGTGGTGCTACTGTCGCCAGCGTGCTCGAGCTACGACATGTTCGACAACTACGAGGAGCGTGGCCGGGTGTTCAAGCAGCTCGCCGCGGAAAGCGGGGCCCGGCCGGCGTGACGTCTGCTGCATTGCCGCGCGCGGCAGCCCCCGCCCGCGGCGCCGCAGTGCGCGAGCGCTGGCGGATGGGTGCCGAGGCGCGCGGGTTGGTGCTCGTCATGACGCTGGTGCTGGTGTTCGGACTCGCGGTGCTCTACAGCGCGAGCGCGATCATCGCCGAACAGGAGAATCACAACAGCTGGTTCTATGTGGCGCGGCAGGCGATGGGCGTACTGGCCGGCGTCGTGGCGTTTGCGGTGGCGGCGAAGGTAAACGCCGAGCGGTTCTATGCGCTGGCGTGGCCGGTCATGTGGGTGACGATCGTGGCGCTGGTGTTGGTGCTCGTCCTTCCGGAGAGCTTCGCACCGCGCGTGCATGGATCGAGGCGGTTCCTCTTCCAGTCGTCGATCCAGCCCACCGAGTTCGGCAAGCTCGCGGTGGTGGTGTGGACGTCGATGCTCATCGTGAAGAAGGGGGACCAGCTCAAGCGCCTCACGAAGGGGGTGCTGCCGTTCTTCGTCGTCATCGGCGTGCTGAACATCCTCGCGTACCTCCAGCCGGACCTGTCGGTGGTGATGCTGTACACGCTCCTCCTGGCGGTGCTGCTCTTCGCCGGCGGCGTGCGCATCGCGCATTTCGTGGTCATTGTCGGGCTCGCGATCCCGCTGTTGTGGACGCGCATCGAGACGAAGCAGTATGCGCTGCTTCGGCTCACGAGCTTCTTCGATCCCGGCGCGCCGGAGGAGATGAAGTACCAGCTCAAGCAGTCGCTCATCGCGGTGGGCTCGGGGGGAGCGTTCGGCGTGGGGTTCGGTGAGGGGCGGCAGCAGTACGGCTTCCTGCCGTTTCCGCACAGCGACTTCATCGCGAGCAACATTGGTGAGGAGTGGGGGTTCCTGGGCCTCGCCGCGGTGACGATCGCCTTCGCCGCATATGGCCTGTTCGGCCTGCGCATCGCGCGAAAGGCACGCTCCCCGTTTCTTCAGCTCGTTGCGATCGGCCTCACCTTCGTGACGGTACTCACCGCCTACCTCCACATCGGCGTGGTGATCGGCCTGCTGCCCACGACCGGACTGACGCTGCCCTTCGTATCCTATGGCCGGTCGAACATCGTGCTCACGATGCTCATGACCGGGATCCTCGTGAACATCGGCAGCGTAAAGGAGCGAGTGATCGGCTCCGGCGCTACCGATCCCCTCGCACAACCGAGTCGCTGACGTGGCCGCATCTCGCAGGACCGTCCTGTTCGCCGGCGGTGGAACGGGCGGGCATCTGTACCCGGGCCTCGCCATTGCACGCACGCTCCAGCGACTCGATCCGAGCGTGCAACCAATCTTCGTCGGCGCGGAGCGTGGCGTGGAGAAGACCGTTCTGCCGGCGTCGGGATTTCCACACCTGCTGCTCGACCTGCATCCGCTCTACCGGCAGAAGCCGTGGGAGAACTGGCGCACGCTCGTCGGCATGGTGAAGGGATGGCGCGAGCTCGGCGCACTCGTGGCGCGCGAGCAGCCGAAGGTGATCGTCGGGACGGGCGGATATGCCGCCGGACTCGCATTGGTGTACGGCGTGGTGCACGGAATACCCATCGTCCAGCAGGCGGGGGACAGCTATCCTGGGCTTACCGCGCGCGCCTTTCGCCGCTGGACGCGCGAGTACTATCTCGCGTTCCCCGAGGCGGGAAAGGTGATCGGCGGCGTGCCGTCGCAGCACATCGATACGGGTGCGCCAATAGAGCCGCCGCCAAAGCCGCTGCCCGATCGCGCAGCGGCGCGGCGCGCGTGGGGCTTTCCGGAAACCGGCGGGCACGTGATGCTCGTGTATGGCGGCAGCCAAGGTTCGCGCGCCATCAACCTCGTTGTCGCGGAGTGGGTGAAGGCTGGGCTGCCCGAGGGCTTGCATCTCATCTGGATGACCGGCAAGGCGAGCCACCCTGAGTTCGCGGGGCTCGACGGCGGACGGGTGCGGGTACGCGAGTATCTCTCGCCGATCTCCGAGGCGTATGCCGCGACGGACATTGCCATCGCGCGCGCCGGCGCGATGACGACGGCCGAGCTGTTCGCGTGGGGGATCCCGGGGATCCTCATTCCGCTGCCCACGGCGGCAGCAGACCACCAGTCGGTAAATGCGCGGACGCTCGAGGCGGCAGGCGCGGCGATCAACATCCCGCAGGCGGAGCTGACGAGGGAGCGGTTGTCGTCGGCGGTGAAGGGGTTGTTGAATGACCCGGCGTCGATGCAGCGGCTTTCCGACGGTGCGCGGGCGCGTGCGCGGCCCGAAGCGGCTGAGGTGATTGGGCGCCGGGTGCTGGCCTTGATCACTCCCGCCGCTTGACGGCCGGCGTTGTGTTCCTTACTATAAGTAAGGAAAGAAACGCGAGGTAAGGATGTCGGAATCAACCGTTACCAGTAAGGGGCAGATCACCATTCCGAAGCAGGTTCGGGAGTATCTGCACCTCGAGGTGGGAGACACCGTCTACTTCGACATGCGCGACGATGGCTCCGTGCTCCTGATCGCGCGAAACGAGCCGGTGGAAGGACTGTTCGGCGTGTTGAGCGCTCGCCTCACGGCGAAGGCACCGCTCACGATCGACGAGATGAATCCGGCGAGCCTGGACGACGAGCCGTGATCGCGCTCGACACCAACGTGATCCTGCGCCTTCTCCTCCACGACGACGAGGCGCAGGCACGTGCGGCGGAGCGGCTGGTCATTCGGGCGCGGCGCGAGGGCACTGCGTTGTTCGTCGCGGACGTCGTCCTCTGTGAGCTCGTGTGGGTACTGAAGCGCCGCGTCAGCATGTCGCGCGGCGACATTGCCGAGTTGCTGGATCGGCTGTTCAGGACGGAGCTGATCGTGCTGTCCCACGCCGTGACGGTCGAGAATGCGCTCGCCGCGTACCGGGCCGGCCGGGGCGATTTCGCCGATTACCTGATCCGCGAGCAGTCGAGACGCGCCGATGCGACGGAAGTCGTCACGTTCGACAAGGCGCTCAAGGGAGAGATCGGCTTCCGCGTACTGTGAGGTCCGCGACGGCGCCGTTCCACTCCGGGAACTCGAATGCAAAACCGGACGCGAGGAGCCGCGAGGGAATCACGCGCCGGCTCTTGAGCACGAGCTCCGACTCCGTGCCCAGCACGCGTGTCCCGATCTCCAACATCCACCGTGTAGCGGGCAGTCCGATCGGCATGCCGACCGCCCCGCGGAGAGCGCGCATGAAATCGCGGTAGGGCAGGGGTGACGGCGCCGCGACGATGACCGGGCCGGTCAACTCCGTACGCGCAATCATGTGATCGACCGCACGCACGAAATCGCGCTCGTGAATCCACGAGACGTACTGCGCGCCGCCAGCGACGGGGCCTCCGAGGCCCAGCCGCACGAGCCGTCGCAACGTCGCGAAGATGCCACCGGCGTCGGGACTCATGATCATCGACGAGCGGAGGAGCACCAAGCGGGTGGACGGCGGGCATGCCTCGATTGCCGCACGCTCCCACGCCGTGGCGACGTCGATGCTGAACCGCCACGCCGGCGGCGCGTCGATCTCGCGTCCGCCGATCTCGCCCGTCGCGTCGTCGTTGTGCGCATCGAAGCGGTGCGAGTAGATCGTTGCCGTGCTGGCCTGAAGCCACAACGCTGGCGGCCGTTCGCACCGCGCAATCGCCTCGCCGACGATCGTCGCCGAGCGGACGCGTGATTCCAGGATGTCGCGACGATTCGGCTCGGTGTACCGGCAGTTCACGCTCCGGCCGGCGAGGTTGATCACCACATGAGCGCCGTCGAGCTCCGACTCCCACGCTCCCGCGCTGTGTCCATCCCACGCAACGACGCGCCACGGCATGCGTACCGGATGCCGGCTGAGAACCACGACCGCGTGCCCGCGGGCGTGGAATGCCCGGGCGAGGATTGTCCCAACCTGTCCGGATCCACCGGGTATGACGATTCGCATTCCTCTCGTCCTCTCGTCCTCTCGTCCACGTAGTATATTCACGCACGCATGCTGCTCCTCGATCCCGCCGACCCGCGACCCATCCACTTCGTCGGCATCGCCGGCGCGGGAATGCGGGCCCTCGCCGAGCTGTTCACGCTTCGCGGCATGACCGTCACCGGCTGCGACGCACACCTCGACGACGCGCCGGGCTTTGCCGCCCTTGGCATCGCGGCACAGCAGGGCCACTCCGCAGATCACGTCGCGGATGCACGCGCGCTCGTCGTTACCTCCGCCATGCCGAAGGATCATCCCGAACTCGCACGCGCGCGCGAACTCGGACTGCCCGTGGTGCGTCGCGCCGACGCGCTCGGTGAAGCCACGCGCGGCGCCATGCTCGTTGGCGTTGCGGGCACGCATGGTAAATCCACGACGACCGTGCTCACGACCGAGGCCCTCGCCGCTGCCGGACTCGATCCCACGGGGTACGTCGGTGCGCGCGTGACCGCATGGAATGGGAACCTGCGCGCAGGTTCTCCCGAGCGATTCGTCGTCGAGGCCGACGAGTACGATCGCTCGTTCCTCGCGCTCACGCCCACGGTCGCCGTGGTGACGAACCTCGAGGCCGACCACCTCGACATCTACGCGGATCTCGACGACCTGCGCCGCACCTTCGCGCAGTACGTGCGCGGCGCGCGCTACGTAATTCTCTGCGCCGACGACGTCGAGGCGAACGCGATCCCGACGCCCGCGAGCGCCGAGGTGATTCGCTATGGCATCGAATCACCCGACGCGCGGCTGCGCGCGACGAACCTCGTGCGCGAGGGACTCGGCACCTCGTTCGACGTCGTCTACGATGGCACGGCGCTCGGCACCGTGCGTCTCGCGATCCCGGGCGAGCACAACGTGCGCAACGCGCTCGCGGCCCTCGCGGTCGGATTGGGCCTTGGCGCCACCGTGCCGGCGATGGCACCCGGTATCGCGTCGTTCGGGGGGGTGGAGCGCCGCTTCCAGTACCTCGGCGAGTGTGCGGGCGTGATGGTAGTGGACGATTACGCGCACCATCCCACCGAGGTCCGCGCCACGATCCAGGCCGCGCGCGCCGCTGCGCCCGAGCGCCGCCTCGTGGTCGCGTTCCAGCCCCATCTCTTCTCGCGGACCCGCGATTTCGCGCGCGAGTTCGCGGAAGCGCTCGCGGAGGCCGACGTCGTCTGCCTGCTCGACATCTATCCGGCCCGGGAGCAGCCCATGGCCGGCGTGACGAGCGCGCTCGTCGCGGACATCATGGCCGAGCTGGGCAAGCCAGCGCACTGGCAGGGCCCGCGAGCCGACGTCGCCCCCGTGCTCCGCTCCTTGGCACGCGCAGGCGATCTCATCGTCACGATGGGGGCCGGCGACGTGACCCGCGTGAGCGGGCAGGTGCTTGCCGCGCTCGGTCAGGGCGCTGCATGAGCGAGCGCGTGGCCGGGGAGCTGCCCGTTCCCGTGTCACCCCGGTTGCGGAAATGGAAAGTCGCGCTCGGTGCGGTAATCGCACTCGCGATGCTGACGTCGCCGCTGTGGGGGCCAAGGGTCCTGCGGCACCTCGCGTTCTTCCGGGTGCGGCGCGTGGAGATCATCGGCGCGCGGTACGCACCGGCCGCCGAACTGCTCGCGCGCCTTCGGGTGGACACGATGCGGAGCGTGTGGGATCCGGTCAGCCCGTTGGCGGAGCGGGTGCGCTCGCATCCGCAGGTGGAGCACGCAGTCGTGACGCGCAAGTTGCCCGGAACGCTGGTGGTAGAGGTCACCGAGCGGCGTCCCGTAGCGCTGGTGCCGTCAGCGAAAGGGCTGGCGGCCGTCGACGAGCGCGGGCGCATTCTGCCGCTCGACCCGAGCGTCACTCCCGTGGACGCACCCATCGTCAAGGCCACGCCAGCCGATACCGCAGTGTATCATTTGCTCGGCGCAATGCAGCGACAGGCGCCTCGGCTCTTTGCGCGGGTGGGTTCGATTACGCGCGTCGGGCGAGACGAGCTGCTGCTGCGTATCTCCGACGTGCCCGTGCGAGCGTTGACGTCCGTGACACTCGCGCGTCTCTCCGACATCGAACCCGTGGAGCGCGACCTCGCGCGACGTCAATTGCGTGCCGCCGAGCTCGATCTCCGTTACCGCGACCAAGTGATCGCCAGATTGCCATGAATTCCGAACGCCTCGTCGCTGGTCTCGACATCGGGTCGGCGAAGACGACCGCCATCATCGCCGAAGTCGTGGGCGACCTGCCGAAGCATCCCACCATCAAGGTGCTGGGCGTGGGCCAGGCGCGGACGACCGGCATGCGCCGCGGTATCGTCGCCGACATCGAGGAGACGACACACTCGATCCGGAAGGCGCTCCAGGATGCGGAGCGCATGGCCGGCGCGAAGATCACCGAGGTGTACTGCGGCATCGCCGGCGAGCACGTGCGCGCAATGACGTCGAAGGGGATCGTCGCCGTGAGCAACGACGAGATCAACAAGTCCGACGTCGATCGCGCGAACGAGGTGGCGCGCGCGCAGGCGATTCCGCAGGACCGCGAGCTGCTGCACGCGATCCCGCAGGAGTACACGGTGGACAAGGATACGGGTATCCGCGACCCCATCGGGATGAGCGGCACGCGCCTCGAAACGGAGATGTACCTCGTCACGATCGGGTCGTCGCCCGCGGTGAACCTGCGCAAGTCGGTGGAGCGCGCGGGCTACAAGGTGCGCGAGCTGGTGCTCGAGCCGCTGGCGAGCGCGCTCGCCGTACTCACCGAGGACGAGAAGGAGCTCGGCGTCGCCCTGGTGGAAATGGGTGCGGGCACGACGGACCTCGCGGTGTTCCACGAGGGGAAGATCCGCCATCTGGGGACAATCGCCTTCGGTGGCAACAATGTGACGTCGGACATCGTGCACGGACTCGGCGTCACGCAGGCGGATGCCGAGCGGCTGAAGGACAAGCATGGCTGCGCGTATGAGTCGCTCGTCGATCCGAGCGACGTGATTCAGTTGCCGAGCACCGTGGCGCAGGGGGACCGGCAGATTCCGCGCGAGCTGCTGTCGCACATCATCCACCAGCGCATGGACGAGATCTTCGACCTCGTGCAGCGCGACGTGGCGTCGGCGGGATTTGCCGGACGTCTCGCCGCGGGAGTGGTGCTGACGGGGGGTGCCGCGAGTATGGAAGGGAGCGCCGAGCTCGCGAGCGACGTGTTCGGCACGGGCGTGCGCGTGGGCGTGCCATCGGAGCGGATTGGCGGGTTGAGCGACTCGGTGGAGCTGCCCCAGTTCGCAACGGTGGTAGGGCTCGCGCAGTACGGCGCCCATCGCATGGCGTTGGGTGGAGCAACCGCGTCGGCACGCCGAATCAAGCTCTCGGGCGGTGGCGGCATGGACAAGCTCGTCGAGAAGATCAAGTTCTGGCTACAGGACTTCTTCTAGTCGCCTCTTGCGGTCTGCCAAACTCTCAGCCGTAAGGGGCGAGCCCTTGGCTTCGAGCCTCGAGCTCAGGCGTTGAGCTTTGAGTTGCGCTCGAAGCTGTTCGCTATCGGCTCGCAGCCTCTGGCTGAGAGTTATCCTGCCCGTTTGAGGGGTCCGCCGAACCAGCATCATAAACGTGACATTCAGCACCCCGCGTGTGGATAACCCGGGCTGAATTTCATGTGTACTCTTTTCGCTGTCCGCTCGTCTACTGAGCACAGGGAAAAGGGCTGGCTTGCTGGACGGGCGCCATATAAGTTGCCCCATCGCTTCCGTACCTACTGCCTGTTGATTCCTTCCTCGCCAATCTGGTCGCAGTGGTCGCGCCGACGCGCCTTCCCGTCCGCCCTGTCAGACATCTCGCCGTAAGGGAGTCTCGTACGCAATGATCTTCGAATTCGAGGAGAGCGCGGCGCAAAACGCTCGCATGAAGGTGGTTGGTGTGGGCGGCGGGGGAGGGAATGCCGTCAACCGCATGATCGATGAGCGGCTCGAGGGTGTGGAGTTCATCTCGGTCAACACCGATGCGCAGGCGCTGCTGAGCTCGAAGTCGGACGTGAAGATCCAGATCGGCAAGAAGCTCACGCGGGGTCTCGGCGCAGGTGCGCGTCCCGAAGTCGGCAAGCAGGCCATCGAGGAGAGTCGCGACGAGATGACGAAGGCCGTCTCCGGCGCCGACCTCGTCTTCATCACGTGCGGCATGGGCGGCGGCACTGGCACGGGCGCGGCGCCCGAGATCTGCGCGCTCGCGCGCGCGCAGGGCGCACTCACGGTTGGCATCGTCACGCGGCCCTTCCTCTTCGAGGGTCGCAAGCGCATGCGCCAGGCGGAGCAGGGCATCGCCGAGATGCGCAAGCACGTGGACACGATGATCGTCGTGCCCAACGAGCGGCTGCTCGCCGTCGTGGGCAAGGGAATTCCGTTCCAGGATGCGCTCAAGAAGGCCGACGAAGTGCTGCTGCATGCCACGCAGGGCATCTCGTCGCTCATCAGCGTGACGGGATTGGTCAACGTCGACTTCGCCGACGTGCGCACCGTCATGCAGAGCGGCGGCTCGGCGCTCATGGGCACGGGGATCGGCCGCGGCGAGAAC
>JBKJMP010000236.1:0-13522 GCA_046596395.1 Gemmatimonadaceae bacterium | reverse complement strand
TTGCTGATTGGCGGTGTGTTGATCGTCGTCGCGATACTTGGCAAGGTGGCGGCCGGGTTCTCGCCGGTGTGGTTCCGCGGATCGAAGCTCCTCGTCGGGGTGGGCATGGTGCCGCGCGGCGAGGTGGGGTTGATCTTTGCGCAGATGGGATTGGCGACCGGTGCGTTGAGCGAGTCGTTGTTCGGCGCACTGATGCTGATGGTGCTGGTGACGACGCTCGTGACGCCTCCGGCGCTGAGCGCGATCGCGAAGCGACTGGATCGGCCGGTTACATCGAATGCGCCTGACTGGCCGGGTGACGGCGGCATCGACGATCTCGTCGCGGGTACACGGAAGAGATAGGCGCGATGGCCTCCTTCCGCTCGGCGTGGCGACAGCTGGACGACGGACGGGATCGATCCGAGTTTTATCGTCTGTGGCGCGCGGCAACGTCCGCGGGCTTCACGATCCCGAAGGCGATGGAAACAATGGGCGTGCGCCCGGCGCCGCAGGTGGAAGACATCCGGCAGTGGCTGCTCGATGGTACGCGCCGCGGCGATGGCGTCGCGCATCTCGTGCGTACAGGGCGGCCGCGCTTCGATGCGTTCGAGCGCGCGCTGCTTCTGCTGGGTGACGAGGCGGGGCGGCTGGAGCCGTCGCTCGCGTTGCTCGCCGAGTTCTATGCGCGGAAGCACCGGTTGATGCTCGCGGTGCGGAAGCAGATGGCATATCCGCTCTTCACCGGCATGTTCGCGACCTTTATTGCGCCGTTCCCGCTGCTGTTTTTCGGGAATGTTGCCGCATATCTGGCCGTCGTGGCGATGGGGCTTGCCGCGTGGATGTTTGCGGGAGGTGCGATCGTTCACGGGTTCGCGAATCGTTACGGTCGCCAACCGGCGTTCGTGCGTGCACGGCTCGCGCGTGCCCTCTCAACCGCGATCGAGGCGGGGCTCCCGCTTGGCCGCGCGGTGCGTCTCGCGGCGGATGCATCAGCGGACAGCGCGGTGAAGGCATTCGTGCAGGGCATCGACGAGCGCACGCTCAGCACGCAGGCGATGACGATCACGATGGCGCGCTGCCCGCACATGTCGCCGGACTTCCTGGCGGTGTTGCACGTGGCGGAAGCCACAGGGGATTTCAGTGGTGTTGCGCGATTGGCGGGTCTGTACGAAGATGGCTTTCGATAGGCGGGGGGTTCAGCGACTGGGCTGTCGACACGCGCTTCGAACGCCGGTCAGAGGGTCGGGCGTCGCGCGCCGTGTCGCGTTGCCTGTTCGAATGCATGCGCCATCTGGAGCACACTCCAGTCGCCGCGGTGGCGGCCGACGATCTGCAGTCCCACGGGCAGCCCACTGGCCGTGAACCCTCCGGGCACCGAGATCGCCGGACATGCGGTCATGGTGATGTACCAGCAGGATCGCATCCAGTCGATGTACGTGGGCATCACCGTCCCCGCGACGGTGGTTGGATACTCTGTCGTCACGTCGAACGGCTCGACCTGCGTGACGGGCAGGATGTAGAAATCATATTTCTCGAAGAAACGAAACGTCTCCGTGTACAGGCGCGCCTGCCGTGCCGCTGCTCGCGCGACGTCGGCGCCCGTGTTCCGCTCGGCCTCCGCGATTTCCCACTTGATCGTGTTCTTGTACATCGTGGGATTCTCGCGTGCCCCCTTTGCGTGCCCGGCGTGATACGAGAGGTGGCGCAGAATCGGGAATGCGTCATCGACACCGGTGAAGTCCATGTCGGCTTCCTCCACGATGCAGCCGAGGTCCAGGAAGGTTTGGCGACCGGCGTTCACGACGCGCGTGATCTCGGGCTCGAACGGAATGCCGCCCAGAGTCTGGAACCACGCCACGCGCGTGCCCTTGAAGCTTCGTCCAAGGGGTGCGCGGAATTGCGCACCGCCCTCGCCGATGGAGAGCGGATCAGGAACATGCGGGCCGACGATCGCACTGAGAAACAGCGCGACATCGGCAACCGTGCGAGCCATTGGCCCCGCTGTGGAGAGTGGTGACCACGACCCGTCATCGTCGGTGACGCGGCCGGGCGAAGGACGGAAGCCAACGATGTTCGTGAAGGCCGCGGGGTTGCGCAGGGACCCTCCCGTGTCGCTGCCATCAGCGATTGGCACCATGCCGCATCGGAGCGCTGCCGCTGCCCCTCCACTGCTGCCCCCGACGGTTTTCGCGAGGTTGTACGGATTGACGGTCGCGCCGAACACTGGATTGAAGGTGTTCGATCCGGCGCCCCACTCCGGCGTATTCGTCTTTCCAAGGGTGATGGCGCCGGCGGCACGAATACGCCTGACGATCAGCGCGTCCGTGGTGGGCACGCTGTCGCGGAACATCGGCGAGCCATATGTCGTGCGGATGCCGGCCGTGCTGACGAGATCCTTGTGTGCTACGGGAAGTCCGTGCAATGGACCGAGGGTCCCGCCGCGCGCCTGCAGCTCGTCTGCCGCTTTGGCACCGGCCATCGCACGGTCAGCGACCAGCGTCACGATGGCGTTGATCCTCGGATTCACACGAGCGATGCGCGCGAGGTGCGCCGCCATCACATCGCGTGCCGACAGCTGCCCGCGACGAATACGGCCCGCGAGATCGATGGCGGTGAGATCGCAGAGTTCGTCGCCGGCGACCTCCCGCGTTTCGATGGTTTCATTCGCTCTCGGTGGCGGCCCGCCGCGGGTCACGTCAGGAAGCGCACCACCCAACGCTGCAGCACCAAGCAGTTGTCCGAAGGCGCGACGGCTGAGACCGTCGTTCGGGGCGTCGCTCATCGTTTTGCACTCCTGTAGGTGGCCTGTCCGCTGCTCAATGGAAACGAGGCGTGTGGCTCCATGCAATGGCGGCGGCGCAACTCAGCAAGAGCGCGCAACTTCATGTCTGGCTACGGGAGATTCGCGAAGTGACCGAGCGGCAGGCAAGTTCCGCACGCAAGGGCGTGTGACGCCGATCAACCATCACCGGCTAAAAGCGATTCATGCACCAGAACGCAGAACTGATCCGCACGTTCTACACGTCCTTCGCGAAGCGCGACTTTCGCGGCATGGCGGCGTGTTACGATCCCGCCGTCACGTTCTCCGACGAGGTGTTCACGAATCTCGAAGGCCCTCGCGCCAGCGGGATGTGGCAGATGCTCTGTGAACGCGCGGACGATCTGAAGATCGAGTTCCGCGACGTTCAGGCCGATGCGACGACCGGTAGCGCGCACTGGGAGGCGTGGTACACCTTTTCCGCGACCGGGCGGAAGGTGCACAACAGGATCGACGCACAGTTCGAGTTCCGGGAAGGGAAGATCATTCGCCACCGCGACCGCTTCAGCTTCTGGGCGTGGGCGTCGCAGGCGCTCGGGCCAATCGGGCGACTCCTGGGATGGACGCCGCTGGTGAAGAATCGCGTCCGGTCCCAAGCGGAGGGAAGGCTTAAGGCCTTCCTGAGGGACAAGACGGGCTAGGAAAGTCCGATACAGCCCCCTTGCGGCCTGTAGAGGGCGCATTCACATTCTAGTTTAACTAAACAATTAAACAACGTGGTTAAGCAGAAAGCACTCGAAGAACCCCGCGACGGCGAGACCGAACAGCGCATCCTCGAGGCTGCGCGCACCGTGTTTCTCCGCCGCGGAACGGCAGGGGCGCGCATGCAGGAGATCGCACAGGAGGCCGGTGTCAATCAGGCCCTGCTGCATTACTACTTTCGCTCGAAGGAGCGGCTCAGCACGGCCGTCTTCGTGATGATCGCCGGGAGGGTATTCCCCGCGCTCATGCAGACCCTCGGCGCGGAGCTCTCACTCGATGAGAAGATCGAGCGCCTCATTGCGCTCTATCTCGAGAACCTGTCGCGCAATCCATTCCTCCCCGGCTACGTCATTTCAGAGCTGCACCACCACCCGGAGCGGATTCCCCAACTCCTCGCGTCCGTCATCGGCGTCTCACCAGGGCACGTCCTCCCGCCGCTCTTCGAGAAGCTCGGCCACCAGATCAACGAGCGCGTCGCCGCCGGCACCATGCGTCCCATCGCGCCCGAGCAGTTCGCGATCAACCTCATCTCGCTCTGCATCTTCCCGTTCGCCGCGCGGCCGATGCTGTCCGTGGTCTTCGGCATGGACGACGCCGCCTTCGCGCGCTTCATCGAGGAGCGCAAGACGGCGCTCCCCGCGTTCTTCCACGACGCACTCCGGCCATGAGACCACTCCATCTTGCCGTGGCGGTCCTCGCCCTGGGGATGCCGACGCGCGACGCACAGTCACAAGCGGCCGACACGCTCCGCCTCGGCGCACTTCACGCCAGTGCGGCGCGACGCGATCCGCGCACGCGCGAGCTCGAGCTGCTCCAGGCACAGTCGCGACTACGGCAACGCAGTCTCGACATGGAGACGCGTCCCTCCCTCGCGCTCGAATCACAGGCGCTGTACCAGTCGGACGTCGCGCGGCTACCGATCGCATTACCCGGCGGCGTGTCGGTCCCCACGCCACCGCACGACACGTACGACGCGCGCCTCGCCGCGCAGCAGAAGCTGTTCGATCCCACGCGCGGGTCACGTCGCGCGATCGAGAGTGCGCAGCTCGCCGAGTCACGTGCGCGCGTCCGCACGGCGCTCCACGGCGTTCGCCAAGCCGTGAGCGACGCATTCTTCGGCTCGCTGCGCGCGCAGTCGCAGGTGGCCGAGCTGGAGACGACGATCGCCGACCTCGAGGCACAGTCGGCGGTCGCGGCAACCCGTGTGCGCGAAGGTGCGGCGCTGCCGAGCGAGGAGCTGGCCATCCGCGCCGAGTTGTTGCGACGACGCCAGCTCGTTGGCGAATGGAACGCGACTCGGCGGGCATCACTCGACGTTCTCGCGGCGCTGACCGGCACGACGATCGATGCCGCGGCGACGCTCGCCGCCGGTGACCTGGCCTCGGAGGTCGATCGCGCACGCACGTCGCTCGCGGGCGTCCGCGCTCGCGCGGAGTACGAGCAGTTCGCGCGGAGCCAGGATGTGCTGGTGCGTCAGTCGAACGCGCGCTCCGCGCAGGACCTGCCGCGCGTCTCCGCATACGCACGGGCGGGCTACGGACGCCCCGGCCTCAACCCGCTGAACGACAAGTTCGACTCGTACTGGCTCGCCGGCGTGCAGGTGCAGTGGTCACCGTGGACGTGGGGTACAGCCGGGCGCGATCGCGAGGTGCTCGCGCTTCAGGGGCGCATCCTCGCGGAAGAGGAGGCTCATTTCACGGAGACGCTGCGGCGCAGCGTCGTCCTCGACCTCGCGACGATCGACCGCCTCTCGACTACACTCGCCGCGGACGACGAGATCGTCACGCTCCGAGAGCGTATCGAGGCCGAGACGCGCGCGCGATTCCGCGAGGGCGTGGTGACGTCGGCGGAGTACGTGGACCGGCAGACGGATGTACTCAGCGCGCGCGTGTCGCGTGCGCTCCATCGTGTGGAGCTCTCGCAGGCTCGCGCGCGATTCCTTACCACACTCGGCCTCGAGGTACGGTGATGCGACGACTCGGCTTCGTTGCGGTTGGCGCCGCACTGCTGGGAGTTACCGTGGGCTGCTCCAAGGGCGACGAGCCCGACGCCTACGGCACGTTCGAGGCGGTCGAGACCGTCGTGTCGTCGCAGGCCAGTGGCCAGTTGCGCACGTTCACGCCGGTCGAGGGCGCGACGCTCGCGACGGGCGCGTTGGTTGGCGTCGTCGATACGGTGCAACTCGAGCTCGAGCGCGAGGTGACGGTCGCGCAGCGCGCTGCAACAGAGGCGCGCGTGACGGCGGCTTCATCCCAGATCGGCGTATATGAAGCGCAGCTCGGCGTTGCGCGGCGCACACTCGACCGCACGCGGCGGTTGATCGACCAGAACGCCGCCACCGCGCAGCAGCTCGACGCGGCCGATCGCGATTACCGGACGCTCGTCGCCCAGATTGCGGCGGCTCGCGCCCAGCAGCAGAGTGTGGGACGGGAGATTGCGTCGAGTACCGCGCGCGTGGACCAGATCCACGATCGCATCGCGCGAAGCGTGGTGGCGAACCCGACGGCTGGTACCGTGCTCGCCACGTATGCGCGCGCGGGTGAGGTGGTACAATCGGGGCAGCCGCTCTACCGCATCGCGAATCTCGACACGCTGATCCTTCGGGCCTACGTCGCCGAGAGCCAGCTCGCGCAGGCGAAGCTCGGGCAGTCAGTGCGCGTGAATGTGGACCAGGGCGACACCCTGCTTTCACTTACTGGAGTGATTCGCTGGGTTGCGTCATCTGCCGAATTCACGCCGACGCCGATCCAGACACGTGACAAGCGGGCGAATCTCGTGTACGCCATCAAGGTTCATGTACCGAACCGGAATGGCGTGTTGAAGGTCGGGATGCCGGCTGACGTCGCGCTATCGCCGGCGACCGCGAAGTGAGCAACGCCGTCGAGGTGCGGGGCCTCACGCGGCGATTCGGTACAGTGACGGCACTGAACGACATCTCGTTCGACGTCCGCGCCGGTGAGCTCTTCGGCCTCGTGGGTCCGGACGGTGGCGGCAAGACAACGCTGTTTCGCATCCTCACCACGCTCCTGCTCCCCGACAGCGGCACGGCGACGGTCCTCGGCTTCGACGCCGCGCGCGACCTCTGGGAGATTCGCAAGCGCGTTGGCTACATGCCCGGCGGCTTCTCCCTCTATCCAGACCTCAGCGTGCAGGAGAACCTCCAGTTCTTCGCCGCGGTGTTCGGCACGACGATCGAGAGGGGCTACGAGCTGATCGCGCCGATCTACCGGCAGATCGAGCCGTTCAAGGATCGTCGTGCCGAGGCGTTGTCGGGGGGGATGAAGCAGAAGCTCGCGCTGTCGTGCGCGCTCGTGCACCGGCCGGCGCTGCTCCTGCTCGACGAGCCGACGACCGGCGTAGACTCCGTCTCGCGCCGCGAGTTCTGGGACCAGCTCGCGGTGCTGCGGGACTCGGGGCTCACGATCGTCGTCTCCACACCGTACATGGACGAGGCGACGCGCTGCGACCGTGTGGCGTTGGTGCACGCCGGCAACATCCTCGGCATCGATGCGCCGGCGACCATTCATGACCCGCGCAGCCTTCCACTCATCGCTGTACGCGGAGGACACCGGTTTGAGTTGCTCAGCGCACTGCGCGAGCTACCGCATGCGCACTCTGTATACCTCTTCGGTGAGGAGTTGCATTACACCGACTCTCGGGCTGGTGGCGATCCCGCCGCCATCACCACCGCCATCGTCTCGGCGCTCCGCTCGCGTGGATTCACCGGAGCAGAGGCGCGCCCGATCCAGGCTGGCATCGAGGACAGCTTCATGGCACTCATGGGCTCCGCCGCATGACTGCGCCGCTCAGCATCTCCGCCCAGGGCCTCACGCGCCAGTTCGGTGCATTCGTCGCGGTGGACCACATCACCTTGAACGTCCGCGCCGGCGAGGTCTTCGGCTTCCTCGGCGCCAACGGCGCTGGCAAGACGACGGCGATCAAAATGCTGATCGGCCTGCTCGCGCCGTCCGGTGGCGAGGCGCACGTGGCCGGCTTCGACGTGCGCACCCAGCGCGCCGACATCCGCCGCAACATCGGCTACATGAGCCAGCGTTTCTCGCTCTACAACGACCTCACCGTGCGCGAGAACATCCAGTTGTATGGCGGCATCTATGGATTGACCGACGCCCAGATCACCGATCGCACCGCCGCACTGCTCGCCACGCTCGGCCTCACCGGAAGCGCCAACGACCTCGTCGCGCGCCTTCCGCTCGGCTGGAAGCAGAAGCTCGCCTTCTCGGTCGCGCTCCTGCACGAGCCCCGCATCGTGTTCCTCGACGAGCCCACCGGCGGCGTCGATCCCATCACGCGGCGGCAGTTCTGGGAGCTCATCTACGCGGCAGCGGCTCGCGGAACGACGGTGTTCGTGACGACGCACTACATGGACGAGGCGGAGTACTGCGACCGCATCTCCATCATGGTGGACGGACGCATCGCGGCCCTCGGCACACCGGCTGAGCTGAAGGCTCAGGAAGGGGTGGACACCGTGGACGACGTGTTCGTTCGTCTCGCCCGTGGGGCGAAGGCCGTCGCATGAACACCGGCGCGCTGTGGGCATTCATGGTCAAGGAGGTGCGCCACATCCTCCGCGACCGCCAGACGCTCGTCATCCTCCTGCTGATGCCGCTCGTACAGGTGGTGCTGTTCGGCTTCGCGCTTCGTAGCGACGTCCGCGACATCCGCCTGGCGGTCGTGGACCCGCGCCCCGACCATGCGACGCTGGCGCTGCGCGGCAAGTTCATCGCGTCCGACCGCTTTCGCATCGTCTCGGTTTCGCGGTCGCTCGAGGAGACCGAGCCGCTGTTCCGTCGCAGCGAGGCAGACGTCGCGCTGGTATTCGAGCCAGGCTTTGCCGAGGACCTCGTTGCCTCGCGGCCGGCAAAGCTGCTGCTTGCTGTGGATGCTTCCGATCCCAACACCGGCACGACCTTCCAGAACATCGCGCGTGGCGTGATCTCCTCGTACGAGTCTGACGTCGCTGCGACTCGGGGAGGCGTGCGCATCGCGATCGACACGCGGATGCGCTTCAACCCCACGCTCGAGAGCGTGAACCTCTTCGTACCGGGCCTCATCGCGCTCGTGCTGACGCTCGTCTCCGCGCTCATGACCGCGATCTCCCTCTCGCGCGAGAAGGAGCGCGGAACGCTCGAGGTGCTGCTCGTCTCGCCACTCCGGCCGTGGCAGATCATCGTCGGCAAGGTGTTGCCATACCTCGCGCTGGCGTTCGCGAACGTGGTCACCGCGCTGCTGGCCGCCTGGCTCGTCTTTCACGTGCCGTTCGAGGGCAGCCTCCTGCTCCTGCTCGCGGAGTGCACGCTCTACGCAATCGTCTCGCTCGCGCTCGGCGTCCTGGTCGCGGCGCGCACCCCATCGCAGCGCGCCGCCATGCTCGGCGCCATGCTTGGCACCATGCTCCCCAGCACTCTGTTGTCAGGGATGATCTTTCCGATCGCGAGCATGCCGAAGGTGCTGGCGCTGCTCACCAACATCGTGCCTGCGCGCTGGTTCATCGTGGTGGCGCGCGGCATCATGCTGAAGGGCGTGGGACTCGAGTACCTCTGGCGCGAGACGCTCGTGCTTTCGCTCATGGCAATCGTGGTGACGGTGGCGGCCGTGCGGAGCTTCAAGCCGAGGCTCGCAGTCTCGTGAACTCCGTGCGCACGCTCCGGTTCATGCTCCGGAAGGAGTTCCTCCAGATCTTCCGCGATCGGTTCATGCTGCGGATGATGTTCATCATGCCGATCGTGCAGCTGCTCGTGCTCTCGAGCGCGGCGACGTTCGAGATCAAGCGCGCGCGGATGTACGTCGTGGACCAGGACCAGAGCGCGACGTCGCGCGGTGTGGTTGACCGGCTCCAAGCGTCGGGGCGGTTCATCGTGGCTGGAGCATCGCCGTCGATGCGGCTTGCGAATGACGCGATCCTCGCACGCGATGCCGGCATGATCGTGCACTTCCCGGCCGACTTCGAGCGCGAGCTCGTGCGCACGCGGCGCGGACGAGTGCAGTTGGTACTGAATGCCGAGGATGGCGCGGCGGCGGGGGTCACGCAGGGGTATGCGTCGCGGATCATTGCGTCCTACGCACAGGAGCAGGGGACGCGCATCTCCGTCGCGCGCGCGGTCAGCCCGTCGATCGACGTCCGCACGCGCGGCTGGTACAATCCCGAGCTCGACTACCGGGACTACATGGTGCCCGGAATCCTCGTGCAGCTCGTGACCGTGGTGGGCACCCTGCTCACGGCGATGAACATCGTGCGCGAGAAGGAGTTGGGCACTCTCGACCAGCTCAGCGTCACCCCGCTGCCGCAGGGCGTCTTCATCGCCGCAAAGCTCATCCCGCTCTGGTGCATCGCGATGCTGGAGCTGTCACTCGGGCTCCTCGTCGCGCGCTTCGTTTTCGACGTCCCGATGGTTGGCAGCCTCCTGCTCATCTTCGGCGCCGCGGCGGTCTACCTCGTTGCGGCGCTCGGCATCGGCCTGTTCGTTTCGACGCTGGTCAGCACGCAGCAGCAGGCGATGTTCGTCTCGTTTTTCATCATGATGATCTACCTGCTGATGAGCGGGCTCTTCACGCCGGTTCGCTCGATGCCGGATTGGGCACAGTGGCTGGCCGAGGGAAATCCGGTGAAGCATTTCATCGGTCTCATGCGGGCGGTGATGCTGAAGGGTGCGGGCATGCGCGACGTCCTCCAGCCCCTGGCCGTGCTCGCGGGCTTCGGCGTTGTTGTGCTCAGCCTCGCGGTGCGGCAGTACGGGCGGAGAGCCTAGGTCATCCTGAGCGACAGTTTGCTATGAGGCCGCCGCTCTCCGCTCCAGCACCGACGCTATCGCATCGGCGAGCGGGATGATGCGGTCGCGCTGGTATGCCCCCATGAGACACACCTGCACCCAGTTTCGCGCACGGAGGTAGTCGCTGTGCGCACTGATCTCGAATCCTTCCGCCTCGAGACGATCGCTCACCGTTATCGAATCCACGGTCCGCGGCAGCGCGATCGTGGTCACGGCGGGCGACGTGATCGCGTCGTCACCCACGAGCCGAAAGCCGTGGTGCCGAAGACGCGCTCGCAGCATCGCAGCATCCTCGACGACCGCCGCACTCGGCAACGCACGATTCCTCGCGCGCGTCGCGGCAACGTGCAGCGCGTGCATCAGGTTCGACGACTGCGTGAACGGCACCCCGGCGTTCTCCTCGTACAACCCGAGATCCACGTACCTCGGCAACATCGATGATCGATGGATGGCGTGATCGTGAAAGACGAGCGACACGCCGGGTGGCGCACCGAGCGCCTTGCCGCTTACGCCCGTGGCAAGGTGAACCCCATCGAGGTCCACGGGAACGGCGCCGAGGGAGCTGATGCAGTCCATGCAGAGCAGCGCGCCACGCGAGTGGCAGACGTCGCGCAACATCGCGAGGTCGTTTACCACGCCGGTGGACGTCTCGCAGTGCACCGCCCACACCCAGCGGATGTGGCTGTCGCTCGCGAGCGCCGATTCGACGACGTCGCTTGTCAACGCGGTGCCCCACTCCTGCTGGATCATGGTGAAGCGCAGCCCCCATCGCGTCGCATGGTCGCCGAGGCGGTTGCCGAACTCGCCGTTGCTGAGCACGAGGCCTGGGCTGGCCAGCAGGGAGAGCTGCGCCGCGACGGCGTCGTTGCCCAGCGTGCCCGAGCCCAGCAGCGCCTGCACGTGGCGGGCGTTCGTCATCGTACACAGCGCGCGCCGCGTTGCACCGACCTCGGCGACGAACGCCGCCGATCGATGCGAGACGGGGTCCTCGCACATCGCATCGCGGACGTCGGGCTCCATCTCGACCGGACCCGGAAGGAAGCGCGCTATTGGTGCGTCCGGCACGCGTCGTACGAAGGCACGGCCGTTCTCGTGGAAGGTTTCGAGCGTGAGGTACATCGGCTGGAAGCGGGCGTCGTCGGCACCGACCATCGGACCGAACGAGACGAATCCCATGCGGCGATAGAGTCGCAACTGGCGCTCGGTACCTGAGATGACCGCGAGGTCATGTCCCTGGCCGAGGCAGTGCCGCCCGAGACAGGCAGCGAGCCCGCGGAATACGACGCCCGTACGATGTTCGGGCTCCACTGCCAGTAGCCGGATTTCGCAGACTGATCGGTGTGCTGGCAGGTGTGTATCGAGGTCGGGGAGCTTCGCGTCGAGCGAGAACGGACGCGTGGCCCGCACGCAGACCATTCCCACCACGCGCGCGCCGCGAAGCGCGACCACGAAGGTGTTCTCGTTCTCGAACCGATCGATTAGGAGGTGATCTCTGTTGGGCGAGTGTTGTGGAATTTCCTCGACGAAGGTGCGGTAGTTGAGACGTCGGATCTGCTCGAGCTCTGCGGTGTCGGTTGCAACCTTGAAACGGAGCCGTGCTGCCTGGATCATCGCGGGGCCTCTCCGGTATCCGTGAGCGTTCGGCGGAACGTGAGGAGCGAGCGAACGTGCGAGCGGTGCGTGTAGAGCAGCAGCAGTGTGATGACCATGACGCCGGCGATCGCGATGCGATCCGCGCCGGTTACCACGGCGTACGCGGGGAGCAGGAAGAACGCTGCGACGCCGCTTCGGGTTGCCTGCCGAGTGACGGCGTACATCGCAACCGACGTGAGGAATGCAGCGATCGCGACGAGCGGCACGAGCACGAGCAGTGCGCCCATCGTGGGTGACGCGCCCTTTCCGCCGCGGAAACGAAGCTGCGCGGGAGCGATGTGACCGATCACGACGGCGATCGCCGCGACCGTCATCCCCACGGGTCCAGTGCCGGCCGTGCTCGCGGCCCACACGGCCGCGGCGCCCTTCGCGCAGTCGAGCGCGAATACGAGCGCAAATCCGCCGGCGCCCAGCAGTCGGCCTGCGTTGCGCGCACCCGCGGATCCGCTGCCGATGTCGCGAACGTCGCACCCCGTGATGGCACGGACGACATAGTACGCCGCGTCCATGCCGCCGAGGAGGTACGCGAGAACGGCCGTCAGGGCCAGATTGCCGGGAGTTGGCATCGCGCGAATATACGATGCGACCGAGGGGCGCGCGCCCGGCACGCGGCCCTGGGGGAACTCCTGTCATCCTGACAAATGGTTCGGCGGGATTGCCGAGTTGTCACAGCCCCTACATTGCGGCACTCGCTCCGCGCTGCCGCGTGTGCGAATTTTGGCGATGCGTTTCTTCCCCCCGTTTGTGTTCGCGGCCTTCGCCATCGCAGCGCCGCTCGCAGCCCAGACAGCGCCGAAATCAGCGCGCGCCGTGCGCATCACCGGCGCCCCGCGCATCGACGGCGTCCTCGACGACGCCGTCTGGGCGCAGGCACCCGTCTTCGCCGACTTCGTGCAGAAGATTCCGGTCGAGGGCGCGCCGCCGAGCGTGGCGACAGAAGTGCGGCTGCTCTACGACGACGATGCGCTGTACGTCGGCGCGCGGCTCCGGCGCAGCGATCCGTCCGCAATCCGGACGTCCGTCACGCGGCGCGACGGCGAGAGTGACGCCGAGGTGTTCACCGTCTCGCTCGACACGTATCTCGACAAGCGCACGGCGTACAGTTTCTCGGTGTCGTCGGGCGGCGTTCGCGGCGACGTCTACCATTCGCAGGACAGCGAGGACAGTGGGCGCGAGCCGCAGTTCGACCCCGTGTGGAGCGCACGCACGCGCGTGGACGCCGAGGGGTGGACCGCAGAGCTACGCATTCCGTTCTCGCAACTGCGCTTCAATGCTGCGGCCGATCAGGTGTGGGGACTTCAGGTCACGCGCAACGTGGCCGACCGGAGCGAGCGCATTCAGTGGGTGCTGATTCCGGTCTCGGCAGCAGGGTTTGCGTCGCGATTCGGACGTCTCGACGGCATCGCCGGCATTCCTCCGGCGCGGCGGCTCGAGCTGCTGCCGTACGTCGCGACGGACCTGACATTTCGCGCCAGCGTGAACCCCGCGAATCCGTTCAACGAACGCGCGGGGTTCACGCTGGCGCGAAATGTCAGGTCCGTCGCGACGTACGGCAGCAGCTCGAGCCGCCGCGCCGGAGGAA
>JBKJMP010000184.1:0-3112 GCA_046596395.1 Gemmatimonadaceae bacterium | reverse complement strand
GCTCGAGCGTGCCGACGCCGTAGTCGTCGGACGCACGCACGGCGATCGTCACCTCTTCGACGTTCGTGACCTTCGTGTCGCGCCCGGGCTCATCGATGAACACCGTCGGCGCATGATCCGGCAACGCCTCGACCGCGTACTGCACGGATCCCGGCACTACGGCACCATCAGGCGCAACGAGATCGATGCGATAGAACGCGTTCCCCTTCACCTGGAAGCTCGCCGCGAGCCGGCCGTCAGCACCCATCACCATCGGCACCGTCGCGCCACCGTCGAACTCGAGCGTCGCACCCTTCACCGGCTTCGTGATCGTCGCGCGCACCGTGACCATCGTTCCCACGACAGCGGCGACGTCCCCCCCCTCCTCGATGCGCTCCGCCGGCAAGCCGGTGTACGCGGGGTAGCGCAGGTCCACACCGAGCTTGCTCACCGCCGGCATGTCCGAGACCGACAAGAGGTACGTCGGCGAGCGAATGCCCTCCGCCTCGACGAAGTATTCGGTGGGCTTCACCAGATCGAACATGCGCGACGTGAATCCCCCCGCCGCCGAATCACGCGACATCGGCAGCCGCACCCACTCGGCCGACGAGTCGCTGCGGAACACGAGCTCCGCGCCCTCGGAGAGGAATCCAACGGTCGCGCCCTTGATGTCCACGGCCGCGCCGCGCGGGATCGTCGAGTTGCCCGGCTTCACGGACACCGCGAGCACGGGCGTGGCGGCTTCCGCCACCGACCACGGCGCGAACAGCACGCGCGCGGTGTGGCGCAGCGCAGCGGGACCAACGAGGAACAGTGCGAGTCCAACCGCGGCCACGGCGCCGAGAGCCTTGCCGGCGCGCACCATGCGCGGACGCTCGAGTCGTGCGCCGGTGTGCAGCGGGCGAACCACCGCCACCGTGCGCTCCACGAGCCGCGCGGTCAACGACGGCGACGCACGCTCCGCCTCGGGAACGCGCAGCTCGTGCACGGCCGACAGTAGCGCCTGTCGCAGCTCGGGCGCGCGTTCCTCGACATAGAGGGCGAACCGCTCGTCGCTCGCGCGCCGCACCAGCGGAATCACGAGGAAGTAGATCACCGCGACGCCGATGAGCAGGTAACCCACCCCGCGCATCACGAGGACGCTCGTCGTCGTCGCCCCGAGTGCCGTGGTGATGAGCCACCCCGCGAGGATCGCGAGGATCACCGCGACCGCGATCCACACCGCGGACTCGAGGATGACCCGCTGGCGCCACTGCCGGCGAAGGATGGAGAGGGCGAGGAGAAGCTGGTTGGCCGGCGTCATGATGCGCTCCGTTCCGACGGTGCCGCCGAGAGCCGGCTAGCGGTTCCACGCCAGCCCCGGTTCGCGACGATTGTTTCCATGAGCAAGAGAAGAGCAGCGATGGCGAGAAGAATCCGCCACAGTCCCTGTCGTCCCTCTATTTCCGCCTGCGTCGGTACATCATTGGATGCGGTTTCGTTCGCCGCGCTCTGGGTCACGCCCAGCAGCAGCTCGCGCGCATCCACCGGCGTCAAATCCGATTCGTTCGCGGGCGCATTCACGGCGAGCAGTCCGACCGGCTCGCCCTGCACGCGCCCTTCGTACAACGAGTACACCCCGGCCTCGCGGAGCGCCACCGTGGCACCCACCGTGTCGGCCGTCGGCCTTAGTATTGACCCCCCGGGCGTCGAAACCGCTGCTTCCTTGAGCGAACCCGGCAGCAGCCAGTTCTGACCGGTCGCGCGCCAGAGGGTCGTCGCGTCACGGCCGGACGTGTACAGCACGAGCCGCTGGAGGAACGGCAGATACGCCGCCTGAAGTGGAAAGTCTCCCGACTGTACGTCGAGCGGGGTGCCGACCAGTACGATCCGTCCCTGCCCCTCGCGTCGCTCGACGACTGCTGGAAGCCCATCATCGAAGCGTGCGACGACGTCCGATCCGACCGCGGGCTCGAGCCGCGCATACCGCAGGAAGCGCGCGGCACTCAGCGCGGCGCGCGCATCGCGGAACGGCGCATACAACTGGTGATCGAGACGGACGTCGCCGAGCGAGCCGCCGCGATCGGTAAGCCGATCCGCACTGCCGTTCACCGCGGCCGGCATCAACGGCGACGCGGGCACTCGATTGCCGAATCTGCGTCCAGGTACAACGACCAGGCCGCCGCCGCGCCGCACCCAATCCGTGAGCGCGCCGCCTGCGCTGCCCGATGGTGGAAGGTTGTCCCACAGCATCACGAGCGATGCATCCTCGAGCGCGCGCGCGTCGAGCCGGCCCTCGCGCACGCGGACGATGCGCATCATCGGCGTGCGTCCCACGCCGAGCGCTCGCTCGAGAAAGAGCGTCTCGTCGCCGGCCGCGTCGTCGGGGACAACGAGCAGGATGCGAATCGCATCGTCGGCGACGAATGCGAAGTTGAAGGTGTCGTCGGCCGCAAGGGCATCGGTGTCGATCGTGACGACTCCGCGCACGCGACCCGCAGGCAGGAGCACCGGATCGAACGCGATCGGCACGTCCCCCGTCATTGGCAGCGTCACGACGCGCGCGCCGCTCGGCCGCCCATTGAGGGTCAGAGTGGCTGTCACCTGTCGCGGTCCCTTCTGCTCACGCGACATCACCCGCGCCTGTACACCGAGCGACGTACGACTCGGTTCTATGGTGCGGCGGACGTCTACCGACGTGATCGACGAATTCGCGTGGTCCTTTGGCGTCACCGAAATAGTGCGCACCTCGAGACCTTCGGGAAGATCGAGCCCCGCAACGCCGGAGACGCCGCTCCGCTGGAGGTCGGTGATGACCACGACCTCTCCCGCCGCATCACCAGTGCGTGCCGCGAGCTGCCGCGCCGCCCGCAGCGCTCCTGCGTAGCGCGTCCCGCGCGCACTCGGCGTCGCCTTGGACAACGCCGCGAGCGCCGCGCTCTTGTCGTTCGTGAAGGCCTGGACGATCTCCGCCTCATCGTCGAACAGCACGAGCGCCGCGCGATCGCCCGCAGCGAGGCCGAGAATGGTGCGCCGAGCGGAATCGACGGCGGCGGCCCAGACGTCGCGGTGGCCCATGCTCATCGAGCGGTCGAGCAGCACGATCACCGCGCGTGCCCGCCGGTTGGCCGCGGGGTCTGCCGAACGCGAGAAG
>JBKJMP010000104.1:0-5380 GCA_046596395.1 Gemmatimonadaceae bacterium | reverse complement strand
CTCACCAAGACCGTTTTCGCCTACGTGCTCCTCGACCTCGCGGAGGAAGGTGTCATCTCGCTGGACAAGCCCTGAAGGACTACCTGCCGCTCCCGAACCCGGATGATGGGCGCGGCCACGATCATGGCGCGGCGGAAGGGTGGGAAGCCCGCGGCAATCGTCGATCAAATGATGTCCCCGCAGGTGCGGTGCAACGAGGCAGTGCAGTGGGGACTCGGCGTCGGCCTCGAGGACGTGGGCGGGACGAGTTACGCATGGCAGTGGGGCGACAATTCTGGATTCAAGCACATCTACCTCGCGGACCCACAGAATGAGGATCACCCCGCATTCCTCTGGCTATGAGGGCCGAGCGCGCAATGCACGCGTGAGTGCGCGATCGAGCGCGTTCGCGAACGCCTGCTTCTCGCGCGGCCCCCAGGCCGCGTGACCACCCGTCTCCACGCCGGCGCCGCGCAGCCCCTCCATGAAGTTCCGCACGGAGAGACGCTCGCCGATGCTGTCCGGCGTGTACTCCTCGCCGCGCGGATCGAGCACCACGACGGCCTTGGGCACGAGCAACGCCGCGAGCGGAATGTCCGCCGTGATGGCAACGTCGCCCGCCCGCGCATGCTCGGCGATGTAGCGATCGGCTACGTCGGGGCCACCATCGACGCGAACGGCCGAGAGGAGCGCGTGCCCCGGAGGAATCTGGATCCGCTGGTTGGCGACGAGGATGGTCGGTAGCCGCAGCCGCTCCGAGGCCCGATAGCAGATCTCCTTCACGTCGCGCGGCGCTGCGTCCGCATCGATCCACAGCGTGATCGCCACAATATCCTCGTCATTCAAGCTCATGGTGGATGATACGCACCTTCGCCCAGCGCGGTGTACTATCAGACATGATGATCGCAATCGCCTTCCTCATCGCGTTGGCACCGACCATTGCCGCACATGCACCAGCGCCCGCCGCGCGTGGTCTCGCATACGGCTACCGCATGACCAGCTCGGCCGACGTCGGAGGCAAGTCCATGCCGGGCGCCGCGGTGATCGCGCGCGGCCAGGTGGTAAACGGCGTCGCGCGGCTCGACTTCGACTCGCTGTCGAATCGCCCCATCCCGATGGCCGAGCCCGGCGGCTACCTGCTCATGGCCACGGCGTCGGACAAGCTCACGATCGTGGTGCCCAGCCGGCGCGAGTACATCGAGATCAACCTCGCGGACTTCGTGAAGTTCACCGTCGGCGGCATGATGGCCGGCGCCAACGGACCGAAGATCCGCATCTCCGACGTGCGGGTCACGACGGCGCGCGTCGGCGCCGGCGGCATGGTGGCAGGCCACCGCACGCAGCGGTACCGCATCACGCAGGCGTATACGGTCACCGTGAGCGCCGTCACGCAGAGTCGCGCGCGCACCACGCGCACGACGACCGACTACTGGGTCGCCAACGGCCTCGCTGGTTTCCTGAACCCGTACACGGAAGTGGAGCAGGCGATGACGTCTGCCGCGATCGGCTCACTCGATGGCGGCGCTGACCTCGTCACGCGCACCAGCGCGGCGCGAAAGAAGTTGTTCTCCGGCGTGCCGGTGAAGGTCGTGACGCGCTCGGAAGACAGCGCGGATGACATGCCCGCCACGAGTCGCGTGGCGACATCGGAGCTCACGAGCCTCACACGGACGAACATCGTGCCGACCGTGATGCTGCCCCCCGCCGACTACCTCAAGCGCGAATTCCCGCCGCGGAGCTAGACTGCGGCAGGTCGAGCTTCGCGATGGTTCGCGACACGGCCTTTCCGAGCGATTGGACGTGCGGCAGCTGGAGCATGCCG
This sequence comes from Gemmatimonadaceae bacterium, assembly GCA_046596395.1. Classification (GTDB taxonomy): domain Bacteria; phylum Gemmatimonadota; class Gemmatimonadetes; order Gemmatimonadales; family Gemmatimonadaceae; genus AG11. The sequence continues at coordinate 3,579 of JBKJMP010000104.1, read as the reverse complement.
TCGTGCGTGCCTGGCACCTCGACCATCTCGATGCCGCCCAGTGCCACGCCCGCCCAACCTCCCTGCGGGTCGGCGAGCATCTTCGGCGTACCCGCGCTCGCGCGAAACACCGTGAGCGGGCCGGCATACGGCGCGATGACATACTCCCCCAGTGCACGCATCGCGAGCTCGAGGTGCTGCGCGAGCGATCGGGCAGGCGCGCCAGCGTGCGCGGACGGTGGCGCCTTGATGCGGCGCGCCACGAGGATCGACAGCGCCCTCCACTGGATGCCGCGCCACACGTAGCCCAGGACCTGCCCGAAGGTCACCCGCGTCATGTTTCCGAGGTGATGCCGAACCCACTGGATACGATCGATCCTGATGTTGGGGCCCGGATGATCCAGCATACCAAGGAATGCCGCCGGCTCACCGGCAGCTGCCAGCCGCTGCGCCATCTCGTACGCCACCGCCGCGCCGAACGAGTGGCCCATCAGCAGGTAGGGGCCACTCGGCTGGAGCTGGCGGATCGCGTCGAGATAGTGCGCGGCGGCGGCCTCGACGGATCGCAGGGGCTGCTCGTCGCTCTTCAGGCCACGCGCCTGGAGGCAGTACAACGGTTGGTCCTCGTCGAGCGCATCGCCGAGATACTTGTAGATGACGACATTCCCGCCGCCGCCGCTCACGCAGAACAACGGTGGACGTGTGCCGGTCGCCTTCACGGGGCGCAGCGACGTCCACGGACGCACCCAATCGTCGTCGCCCATGCGCCATGCGAGCTCCCGCGGCGTCGGCGCCTCGAGCAGCGAGGCGAGCGGAAGCTCGTGTCCCATTTCATACTCGATCTCGTCGAACAGGCGTGCGGCCATCATCGAGTCGCCGCCCAGGTCGAAGAAGTGCGAGTTCGCGTGGATCTCGGCGCCGACGAACATCCGCCGCCAAATGGCCACCACACGCTGCTCGAGCAGGTTGCGCTCTTCATCTCCCAAACCGCTCGGAGCCGACCGAATGACAGGTGCGCTGCGCGGCGTCTCCGCTCGTGAGTAGCGCGGCAGCTCCGAGAGGCGCATGTCCGGTCGCGCAAGCACGAGCGCCAGCACGTCGCGGAAATGCTGGCCGAGCGTCGAGGCCGCGGCCGCGTCCACGACGTTCATCTTGTGATCGAGGAGCATCTCGAGCCGGCCGCCATTCTCCTCGATGAAAATGGAGACGTCGAAGTTCGCCGTGCCGTTGGCGACGTCCGCATATCGGCTCACGATGCCGGGCAGGTCGAGCGCGAGACCCGGAATGTTCTGCACGGCGAACAGGCACGTGGTCAGCCGCGCAGACGCCAGCTCGGGGAGTGCGGCGAGCGCGTGGAAGGGAACGTCCTGATGCGCATACGCCTCGCGCGACTCCCCCGCCACGCGCGCGACGAGCTCGCGAAACGACGGATCGCCGCGCAGGTCGAGACGCACCGGCACGATGTTGTTGAAGTATCCGATCACGCCTCGCGTCCGGGCGCGATGCCGCCCGACCATCGGCGTGCAGACCACGAGGTCGTCCTGCCCTGTGTGCGCGTGTAGCGCACCGGCGAACGCCGCAAGCAGCACGGGGAAAATAGTCGTGGATTCGGCGGCGCCGAGCGCCCTCGCGGCCGCGGTCGTGGCGGTTCCGACCTCGGACACGAGCCGGTCACCTGCGTAATCGGAGAACGATTCGGCGCGTTGCGCCCCGGGGATCTCCAGTCGCGGTGCTGCTGGCGTGAACCGCTCGCGCCAGTACGCCAGGTCCTCGGGCGCGGGGTCGTCGGCGTCGTGTGCGGCGCGAGGTGCCGGCGACGCGAAGGCCTCCTCGCCCGCGAGACGAGCGCGATACGCGTGCGATAGGTCAGCCACGAATACGCCGACGGACCAGCGGTCGGCGAAGATGTGATGGAACTGCAGCAGCAGAACGTGCGCGTCCGGGGCGCGCTCGATGAGGACACTCCGCCACCCAGCCGCGCGTGCCGGCTGAATCGTCGCGCTCGACTCGGCACGAAGCACTGCGGCGATGTCCTCGCCCGCGAGAAGCGCTCGGCGTTCCATGACAGGCACGGGCGCATCGACAAAGCGTACGTCGTGCGTGGCCGCATCCTGTTCGATCCGCGCGTGCAGCGCGGCGTGCCGCGCGCCGACGAGGGCAATCGCATCGGCTAGCGCGTTCGCGTCGAGCCGTCCCTCGAGCTCGTAGGCAATGGCGAACACGTGCATCGCATTCGAGGCGAGCCGCTGCTCGAGCTCCCAGAGGCGCGTCTGCGCGCGCGACAGCCGGCCGCTACGCCCCGGCGTGTCACCTGCGCCAAGCCGGCTGCGGAGGAGCGCGAGCTTCTCTTCCCTCGACAGGAGCGTCAGCGCGCTCGCTGGCGGCACGTACCGCGGGTCCATGGGCGCTGCGGACATCGTCCGACCACTATTCCGCTGACGCGTGCCGGGCGAGCAGCCGATCGATGTCCTCCTCGGACATGTCGTCAAGCTGCCCGAGCAGGACGTCCGCCTCCACCGCTGCGACGGCGGGAGCAACGGCCTCGGCGAGATGTGCGGCCAGCCGCTCGATCGTGGGGTGATCCCACGCCAGGGTCGGCGAAAGCCGGCGGGCGAGATGCTCCTCGAGGTCGCCGACCAGCATCATCGCGTGCACGGAGTCCATGCCGTACTGCACGAAGGTGCGATCTGCGGCCAGGTCCGAGGCGGCGATGGAAAGCTCACGCTGCATCCAGTCGCGAATCCACCCTGTCAATGCTGATCCGGTGCCGGTATTCGTCATGCCAGTGCCAATGTGAAAGCCGCTCCCGTGACCAGCCCCTGTTTACGTGCCTTCGCGACGTTCGACCAACAGCCTGCGTAACCGTTCCCTCTTCTCCTCGAGCGATTCATCCGAGCCTCGCTGCGGTTCGGCCGCGCGCCGGTCCCGGCTCAAAAGCGGATCGAGAGCGTAATCCACGTCGGGCGCGAGCGGCTCCACGTCGCCGATCACCTGCCGATATGAATCGATGCGCTCCCGGATCTGGCCAGGCAGGAGCATCGACGCCAAATCCGCACTGCCCTGTTCCGCCTCCCTAAACAGACGATCGAACCGGCCGCCAGCAAACACCTTTCCGGCGCTCGATTCCAACCTGTGGGCCATGGCGAGCTCGAGTGCCGCTATCGCCAGACCCCCCCTGAGGGCGTCGCGCCACGCTTGCGCCGCACTCTCGCCAAAGTCGTGGGTGACCGCCGAGGCATCGAGCGCCGAGGACGCATCCATGAGCCGCATATGTACGGTACCGGACGTATCGAGCGACGAAAGGAAGGGCTGAAGCGCATCCGCCAACCGCACGCCCCGGCCCACCGCGGCCACGAGGCCCTCGTTCGCGCCCTCCCCGATGCGCAGCATGCGCGCGTCGCGAAAGAGCTGCGGCGCGATGTTGTTCTCCATGTATCCCCGCCCGCCAAGGAGCTGCACGAGGAGGTCGGCGGCATGGTGACCTGTTTCCGTCGCAGACACCTTGATTGCCATCGCCACGGTGGGGATGATCGCGTCGCCGGCGTCGAGCCGTTCGGCGCAGTGCAGGAGCAGCGCACGGCCGATGTCCACGCGGTGCAG
>JBKJMP010000070.1:0-4749 GCA_046596395.1 Gemmatimonadaceae bacterium | reverse complement strand
TCGGCACCGTTCGCACGTCGGTCGATACGCCGCCGCGCGTCATTCTCGGCCTGGAACAGGAACTGGAAATACGCACCGATGTCCATGTCCTTGGCGCCCATGCCGAGAATGACGCGCGGCGGCGTATCGACCGACGTGCGAACGGTGCCGACATGGCACGCCGCGCACGTGAGTCCCGTCACGGGGACGAACACCTGCCGCGTACTGAATCCGATGGGCATCGGACGCCCGGGTTCCTGCACGAATCCGAATGCCGTGAAGTCCTGCGGCGCCCCCTTCGGCAGGTACTCGGGAAATGCGCGCGGCAGGATCTTCATCACCTCCAATGGAAGGCCGTTCTCGACGTCTCCACCAATGGATCCGTACTTGAAGTGCTCGACCGGGTCATCGAGGGGTTCCAGACGATTGGGTCGGTACCGGTTCACGGAATACGCCGCCGTCGTTCCAATCACGACCAGGATCACGGCGAGGATCTTCAGGCCGGTGCCGCCGGTCCGTCGTCTGTGACCTCTGCCACCGGGAGATGCTGCGGATGATCTGCTCGGCATTAATGCGCCATCTCCGTCAAGGGCAGGAAGGGACGTCTGCGCTCGTTCACCGAGCGCACGACTGAACGAGCGTGACTGCGCGAGCGGCGGCAGGCGCGCTGAGTGCGGCTGCGCCAAATTGTCACTGCTCGCACGGTTTATCAACCGAGCGCGCGTCATTGCAGGAGAGCAATTCGCGTCTCCGACACTCTGGCGATCTTCTGGAGCATCGCGCATGATTGTTCTCTGCTGGCTGTTCCTTCCGGAGCGCCGCCCAACTCCCCCGAATGTCGAGCGAAAAGGCGCGTGTCAACGAGTCGACTTGTCCGTTTCCGGAGCCACTGGCTCATTCTGGCTGCTGCTCTCGTCCTTGGCGGAGCAGCTGTGCCATCGGTGTCCGCCCAGCAGAGCGCTGCGCGAGGAGCGTCCGCGAACGGCGCCATTCCCGTCCTGGTGCGTAAGCCCGGCCACATGGTTCGTTCGAACTACGTGGCCCTGAGCGGGGAGATCGAAGGCTCGCGTACCGCATCGATCGGCTTCATCGTGCCCGGCGTCGTGGCGCGTGTGGAAGCACGGGAGGGCGACTTTGTGCGGCAGGGACAAGTCCTCGCCACGCTCGACCGGACCGAGTACGAGATCAACGTCGAGATGGCCACGGCGCAGCGGGAGCGCGCCGAGGACGAATACAAGCGGGCCAAGGCCGTCTTCGAGGCCCAGGGCATCCCCGAGAACGACTTCAACAAGGCCGGTACAGGCGTTCGGCTCGCGCGCGCGCAGGAGGCCATGGCGCGCAAGAAGCTCGCGGATACCCGCCTTACCTCTCCCATGAGCGGCATGCTGGCTCGGCGCGGCATCGAGCCGGGCGAACAGTCAGGCCCCGGGTATCCAGTGTTCACCATCGCGCAGGTCGAGCCGGTGCAGGTGCGCGTCGGCGTGCCGGAAAGTGAAGTCTCGCGCATCGCGATCGGCGGACGGACGACGGTAATGATTCCTTCGTTGCGGGGCGCATCGTTCGTGGGGCGGGTGCTGCTCGTTGGTATCGCCGCGGACCCGGCCTCGCGCACCTACACCGCGAAGATCGAGGTCCCGAACACCGGCCGCCGGCTCCGTCCGGGAATGATCGCCGAAGTCCGCATCGACGGGTCGGAATCGATCGACGCCCTGACGATACCGGCCGAGGCGGTCGTTCGCGACGCGACCGGGATCCTGCGGGTGTTCGTCTATGATTCCAAGACGCAGCGGGCCTATGCGCGCCGCGTGACGATCGGGTCCGCCTACGGCCAGGAGGTCGAGGTGCGCGCCGGTGTTGCGGCCGGCGACCTCGTGGTGATTGGCGGGCAGCACCGGGTGCGTGAGGGATCCCGGGTCGCTGCGAAAGTCGTCGCGGAGGCCGCACCCATCCCCCGAGGCGATCGATGAACCTGGTCAAGGCGTCGCTGCGCTACCCGCAGGTCACCTACTTCCTCACCGCGCTCGTCGTCGTCGCTGGAATCACCGCGTTGCTCCAGATGCCGCGGCGCGAGGATCCGAAAGTCGTGATCCGACGCGGCCTCGTGATGGCCGCGTATCCTGGCGCGAGCGCGGTGCAGGTCGAGGAGCAGGTCACCAAGAGGATCGAGCAACAGCTGTTCAGCTACGGCGAAGTGCGCAAGGCGAAGACGATCTCCACCAGCATGGCTGGCGGCGTCGTCATCGACGTCACGCTCGACGATGCGCTTCAGGATCCGGATCCGTTCTGGTCCAGGGTTCGGCACGACATGAACGAGCTGTCGTTTCAGGGGCTTCCGAAGGGGGTGCTCGGTCCGATCGTCAAGTCGGATTTTGGCGACGTCATCGCGATCCTCGTGGCCGTCACCGGCGAGCGATACACCCAGTCCGAGCTCAACGAATACCTGAAGCAGCTCGAGACAGAGCTCTTGCGCATCCCGTCGGTCTCGAAGGTCAAGCGCATAGGCGAGCAGCCGGAGAAAATCTACATCACCGGCTCGATGCAGCGTCTCGTGCAGTTCGGCATCACCCCGCTGAACCTCATCGGTGCACTGCAGCAGCAGAACGCCGTCTCTGAAGCGGGCTCCTTCGCCGGCGGTAACACGCGCGCACCGATCCGGACCACAGGGTTGTACCAGACCCAGGAACAGATCAGCCGGCAAATGGTCGGCATGTCGAATCGCGGCACGCCCATCTACCTCTCCGACGTCGCGGACGTCGAGCGTCGTGAAGCGGATCCCGACTTCCACGTCCGCGCGAACGGCAGGCCGGCGCTGATGCTCACGCTCGAGATGCGCGACGGCTTTAACATCGTGGACTTCGGAAAGCAGGTCGACGAGACGATTACCCAGATGCGGGCACAATTGCCCCCGGACGTGCGCGTCGAGTCGATGGTCGACCAGCCGAAAGCGGTGAAGGAGCGGATCAGCCACTTCCTCGTGGAGTTCGGGATGGCGCTCGTCGCCGTCACCGCCGTTACGCTGATCCTCTTGCCGTTCCCGGTCGCCGCCGTTGCCGCCACGGCAATTCCGATCACCGTGTTCATGACGTTCGGGATTCTCCGCGTGCTCGGGATCGAGCTTCACCAGGTCTCGCTCGCCGCGCTCATCGTGGTGCTCGGCATGGTCGTGGACGACGCGATCGTCATAGCGGACAACTACGTGGAGCTGTTGGACGAGGGCGTGCCCGCCGATGAAGCCGCCTGGCGCTCGGCGAGTGATCTCGCCGTTCCGGTCTTTGCCGCGACGGTAACGATTGCCGCGGCGTTCCTCCCGCTCGCCTTCCTGCCGGGGTCGATGGGCGAGTTCATGTTCGCGCTGCCGGTTACCGTCGCCATCGCGCTGACGAATTCCTACATCGTGGCGATGCTGCTCACGCCGCTGCTCTGCCGCGCGCTGATCAAGAAGGGGTTGCACGCTACGGGTCCGCACGGCACGGTCGCGGCGGCCCCCAAGCGGCGCGGCGCACTGGAGGTCATGCAGGACGGGTACGATCGCATCATCGCCTACGCCATGGCGCACAAGGGCCAGACGATGGCCTTCGGCGTGATTGCCGTGGTGGCGGGGCTCGGGCTCGGCGCGCTCGTGCCCCAGCTCTTCTTTCCCCCCGCGGAGCGCAACGAGTTCGCCGTCAACGTGTGGATGCCGGAAGGCACACGTCTCGACGCCACCAACAAGGCCGTGGTCGAGATCGAGAAGGCGTTGAAAGCCGACAGCGGCGTCCTCGCCTTCTCGTCGTTCGTGGGGCAGGGCGGCCCGCGATTCTTCTACTCGTTCGAGCCAGGGCTGCCGCGGCCGAACACCGCGCAGATCATCGCCCGCACGGCCTCGGTCGATGCGACGCCGCCCATCGTGAAGCGGTTGCGCGCCACGCTTCCCACCGCGATCCCCGACGCGGAAGTGGACGTGCAGCGGCTCACGCAGGGCAATCCCATGTGGGCGCCCATCGAGGTGCGCATCACGGGCCCGGACCTCGCGACCTTGAAGCAGCTGGCGACGCGGGTCACGGGCATCCTCGAGAAGTCACCGAATACCTTCATGGTGCGCGACGACTTTCGCGAGGATTCCTACGCGCTGCAGGTCAACGTCAACCCGGAGATCGCGAGTCGCCTGGGAATGACGAACACGGTCGTGTCGAACATGCTCGCCGGCACGTTCATGGGAATCCCGGTCTCCACGCTCTGGGAGGGCGACCGCTCGATCGACATGGTGCTGCGCCTGGACGAGAGCTACCGTGACCAGGCCGAGGACGTGGGTTCGACGTACATGGTGTCGCAGTACGCCCGCATGCCGCTCAACGGCATCGCCGAGATCACGCCGGTGTGGGAAGGCAGCCGCATCGTGCACCGCAACGGCGTGCGCACCGTGACTGTCGCGAGCTTCTCCAGGGAAGGTGTCCTCCCTTCGAAGGTCTTCGCCGAGGTGCGGCCACAGATCGAGTCGCTCGCGCTGCCGCAGGGCTATGACATCGTGTTCGGCGGCGAGTTTGCCGATCAGACGGAAATCTTCGGCCACATGAGCGTTGGAATGTTCGTCGGTGTGCTGCTGATCTTCGTGATCCTCCTCTTCCAGTTCCAGAGCATCAAGGACGCGCTCGTCGTGATGGTGTCGATCCCGCTGGCGCTGTTCGGCGCGTTCTTCGGGCTGCTCATCACGCGCAACGCGTTCGGCATGACGGCGTTCATGGGCCTGATCAGCCTCACCGGCGTCGTCGTGCGCAACGCAATCATCCTCAT
>JBKJMP010000588.1:0-6038 GCA_046596395.1 Gemmatimonadaceae bacterium | reverse complement strand
CGCCGCATCCATTCGTGCAACTCCGGAGCGGCAATCTCGTGCGCGAAGGCTTCCGTGAACATGTCCACGAACCAGTGCGCGGGAAGCGAGGGAAGCCCCGCAATCGTGGCGGGGGTGGCCGCGATGTAGACGCCGCCGCGTCCGCGGATCGTCACCAGCCCTTCGTCGGATAGCTGCCGATACGCCGCGACGATGAGACGGTGGTCCACGGCAAACTCGGCCACGAGCTCGCGCGCACTCGGCAGGCGATCGCCCGGTTTGAGCGTACCAGCCTGGAGGCCACGCAGCATGCGGCCACGCAGCGTTTCGACGATCGCTGTGGAGCGAGATTCGACCACTATCTACCGGAAATGAGAATCACTCGGCGATCGGCGGGGGGCCGACTGTCTTGCGTGCCGAGTTTCTTCGATGCGCAAGATGCCCGCCCGAACCACCGCGTGCAATCGCGGCGCACGCGCACAGCGCTTGCCCCCGCGGCGGCATGGACCTGACGTTCGGCTATCCGTACTGGTCCGTCCGCGACGCGAGGACGTTGCCTTCCGCGATCCCGAACGCCGCGCCGACCTGTTTCGCTTCGGACGCTAGTCGAACTGTTCCAGCGACGACTCCGCCGGTCCGCCCAGCACGAGTCCGTCCGCCGTGAAGCGCGAGCCGTGACAGGGACAGTCCCACGTGGCCTCCGCGCCGTTCCAGCGAACGAGACATCCCATGTGCGTGCATACCGCGCTGACCTTCACCAACGAGCCGTCGGGCCTGCGGTGCACGGCGACGCGCTTTCCATCGAGATCCAGCACCTTGCCGTCGCCCGGCGCGATGTTGTCCACGCTGCCCGCGTCGGGATGACGTACCCGATCGGCGACGTAGTACCACGGGTAGTCCACGTTCTCGGCGATGTACGTCGCGATGGAACCGGGTGAGGAGACCTTTCGGTGCGGGTCGAAGATGTCGCGCCATGGGTTGGAGCGTCCCAGCACCGCATCGTGCAGCATCATGCCGCCGAGCGTGCCGAAGGTCATGCCGTTGCCTGCGAATCCCGTCGCGGCGTACTGATGCTCGGCGGTGGCCCCGATGAATGGCAGTCCATCGCTCGTTTCGATCACCTGGCCCGACCATCGCCGTTCGATCGTCGCCGCGGGAATGAGTCGTGAGAACGAATGCACGAGCCGCTCGAAGCACCGATCGGTGTCGGTCTCCTGCCCCGTCTTGTGGTCCTCGCCACCGAAGATCGCGTAGCGGCCCTCGCTCTCCTCGTGGACACGGAGGTAGTAGTACGGATTCGACGAATCGAAGTACACGCCGGGCGCGATGCTGAGGTCGTGCAGGCGAGCACCGAGCACGTATGACGAGTACGGGTAGAGCTTGGTCTGGAACAGCGTCGCGCTCAGGAGCCCCGCCTTCCCCGCAAGAGGAACGTGCGTCGCGAGGATCACGTCTTCACAGGCGATGGTCTCGCCATTCACCACGACGGCGAGCGGGTCATCGAGCACCTGGCTCACCTCGCACTTCACGTGGACGGATGATCCACCGCCCTCGACGGCGAGCGCCAGCCCGGAGATGTACTCGAGCGGGTGAAACACCGCCTGGTCGGCGAACCCGATCGCCGCCTTGCCGGTGATGGGGCCGCGTTCGATGAAGCGCGCGTCGAACCCCATGTCCCGCGCACGGTCGGCGTCCCTCCTCAGCGCGTCGGCATCGCCGCATCCATCGAGAAACGGGGCGCACTTGAAGCCTGGCACTCGGCGGAATCCGCACGAGATGCCGCGCTGGCTCGCGTTCGCTTCGATGAGGTCGATGGCGGCCTGACCGCCGCGCCAGACGCGGACGGCCGCGTCGCGCCCGAGCTGTTTCTCGATCGCACCAGGACTCGCGTCGGTTACGTAGGTGACGTGCGCCGAGGTGTTTCCCGTCTCGCCGGAGCCGATGTCCTCCCTCTCGAACACCGCGACGCGCTTTCCCGCCTGCTTCAGTAGATAAGCAGCGGTGAGTCCGGTGATCCCGCCCCCGACAATGGCCACGTCCACCCGCCGAGGCAGCGGTGTCTCCGGAAGCGGAGGAACGCCGCGGGCGCGCCAGAGGGATTCGTCAATCATGCGGGCCGGTCCTTTGGGTGGACCCGCGTGTCCTGCATGGACCAGACCTCGGCGTAGAATCGACGCGGCTTGACGCGCCCGTTCGCCAGACGTCATTTTCGCGCAGTTCGCTCGAAGCGTCCTCAAGGAGAATCATGACTGCAGATTCCAACTCCCCAACCGGCGCGCCGAAGCGCGCTGAGCCCGAGTCCTTCCGTGCCCGTGCGCTGATGGCGTCCTTGACGGTGAAGGACCTGCCGTCGAGCCTCGCGTGGTACACCGACGTCATCGGGTTCACGCTCGCGGAAAAGTACGAGAACGATGGGAAGGTCGTCGGCGCGTCGCTCAAGGCAGGCGACGTGAACATCCTCCTCAACCAGGACGACGGCGCGAAGGGGATGGATCGCGTGAAGGGCGAAGGCTTCTCGCTCTACTTCTCCACGACGCAGAACGTCGACGACATCGCGCGGCGCATCAAGGACAAGGGGGGCACGCTCCTGTCCGAGCCCACCGACATGCCGTGGGGCGCGCGAGCGTTCCGCCTCCAGGATCCCGACGGATTCAAGTTCACGATCTCGAAGGAGACGACGGAACGGTAGCCTTGATGGCCTGTCGCGCCGCCTCGACCGCGCGATCGACGTCTGCCGCCGTCGTGCGCCAGCTCGACACCGAGACGCGCATGCACCGTCGGCCACGCCAGGTGGTGCCGGTGAAGAAGGCCTCGCCGCTGGCGTTTATCGCGGCCATCATCGCATCCGTGTGTTGGTCGTGATCGCTGTCAGTCGCGCCGGCCCGCTGGTCGAGGAAGCGCACGAGCCCTTGATTGATGATTGGTTCACGCACCATCTCCGCACCGGGCAGCGCGCCGATGCGCGTCACGATCGCATGCGCGTGACGGCAGCAGCGCGAGATCAGGTCGGCGAGGCCTGAACGGCCGAGCTCCCGCAGGGCAGCGTACGTCGCGAAGCCGCGCGCGCGACGCGAATGTTCGGGGGTCCAATCGAGCTGGTCGCGGACGTTAGTGGCGTGCACGAGGTAGCTCGCGTGATGCTCCATCGCTGCGCGGTGATGCTCCGGGTCCGCGACGAATGCGTAGCCGGAGTCGTACGGCACGTTCAGCCACTTGTGCCCATCCGTCGCCCACGAGTCGGCACGCTCGGCACCGTCCAGCAGGTGCTTCAGTTCCGGCACTGCGTTACACCACAGGCCCATCGCGCCGTCCACGTGCACCCACGCGTTCGCCTCGTGCGCGAGCGTGATCAACTCCGGGAACGGGTCGAACGCCCCGCAGTTCACGTCGCCGGCCTGAAGCACGACGATGAGTGGACGTCCGGCTTCCCGCACGAGCGCCTCGCGCAAGACATCCGGGGTCAGGTGCAGGTTCTCGTCGCTCGGCAGCGCCGTGATGTTCGCCGTGCCGAAGCCGAGCAGCCGCGCGGCGCGCGTCGTGGTGCCGTGCACCTCCTGCGACGTGAGAATCCGCACCGCCGGAGCCCCGGAGAGTCCGTCGCGATTGACGTCCCATCCCGCGCGCTCGAGCACGGCGTGCCGGGCCGCGGCGAGACACGTCACGTGTGCCATCTGGCAGCCCGTGACGAGCGCGAACGATGCCGTGGCGGGTACGCCGAGGACGTCCTTGAGCCAGGTGCCGCACACTTCTTCCACAACGGCGGCAGCCGGTCCGCACGCGTACAACCCGGCATTCTGGTCCCATGTTGCCGTGAGCCAGTCGGCCGCGAGCGCGGCCGGCAGCCCTGCTCCAATCACCCATCCATAGAAGCGGCCGCCCGCGGTGCCGAGCAGTCCGCCCTCGGTGTCGCGCGCGAGCTCGTCGATGACCGTGACCGGATCGACGCCCGCATCCGGGAGTGGGATCGCGAAGCGACGCCGCAGCTCCGCGAGGGACACCGTCGTCGCGACGGATGCGTCGTCGAGTGAGGCCAGGTACGAGATGGCGTGCTGCGTGGCGCGCGCGAGTGCGGCGTCCTGACGATCGGGCGACAAGGAGATCGTGGCTGGGCGTGTCAATGTCATCCTGAGCGATAGCGAAGGATCTGCACCTACCTCAACGCAGAATACACCAGCACCTTGAATGGATCGCCGAGCGCCACGGGTCCGCCCGACGTGTTGGTGAAGATCAACCCGACGAGCTTCTCTTTCGGATCGGCCCAGTACGTCGTATTGAATGCGCCGCCCCACGAGAAGGAACCGACGCTCACCGGCGAGCGATGATCGGTCTCTGGCGTCTCCAGCTCGAAACCCAAGCCAAAGGCCGGGGAGAGCGCGCCCATCTGGTTCGTGAGCATCAGCTCGACCGTCTTGCGGCCGAGCAGCCGCCGACCATCGAGCTCGCCCCGGTTGAGGAAGAGCTGGAGGAAGCGGGCGTAGTCCGCCGTGGTGGACGACAATCCGCCGCCGCCGGAGAAGTACGTCGTTGGCCGGGCGGGGAAGTCCGTGTGGCTGCCGCCGCTGGTGTCATGCACCGCCACGAGCTTGCCGTCCTTCATCGAGTGCAGCGCGACGAGTCGGTCGCGCTTCGCTGCCGGAATCGCGAAGTACGAATCGCGCATGCCAAGCGGCTCGAAGATGCGCGTGCGGAAGAACTGGTCGAGCGGCATGCCCGACACGACCTCGACGAGACGTCCGAGGACGTCGATCGACAGCCCATACGTGAACCGTTCACCTGGCTCGTGCTTCAGCGGCAGACGTCCGAGGGCGTCGATCTTCGCGGCGAGCACGTCACCCTCGCGACCGAGCGCCGAGAGCCCCGCCTTCGCGTAGATGCCTCGGAACTCCGGGCTGCCGATGTCCGCGTAATCCAGTCCCGACGTATGCGTCAGCAAGTGTCGGATCGTGACCCGGCGGCGCGTGGCCTTCGACTCGAAGGTCGAGTCGCCCGGAACGAATTTCGTGAGGACCGTGTGCTCCTTGAACGCGGGGATGTAGTTCCCGACAGGATCATCGAGGCGAAAGTGCCCCTCCTCCCAGAGCATCATCACCGCGAGAGACGTGATGGCTTTTGTCTGCGACGCGATGCGGAAGATGTCGTCCGTCCGCTGCGCCGCGCGCGAGTCGATGTCTCGCGCGCCGAACGCCTTGTGGTACGCAACCTTGCCGTCGTGCACGATCATCACGACGGCGCCGGGCACCTTACGGTCTGCGACGAGCTGCTGAACCCAGGTGTCGATGCGCGCGAGTCGCTCGGGGACGAATGCCGAGGAATTCTGTGCGGACAGCGAGAGCGGCGCGGCGAGCGCCGCGGCCACGGTGAGACGCGCGATGTGCATGGTGTATTCAGGGTGTGAGGTCGGACCGGTATCCCGTCGCGAATCCGATGAAGCGCGAGACATCCACGATCGAGCGCGCCTGATAGCGGATCGTGTGCGCGTCAACGCGCTCGACGCCGGGGAGGTACGCCATCATCTCCGCTGGCGTGTAGTTCTTGTACGTGAGCTCGAGCTGCAGCGGGCCGCGCACGACGTACGGACGCATCTCGCGGACGCGCTCGATCGCTGCGCGCGCACGCGCGCGGATGACTCCCTGGGACGCCTCGGGTGTCATGGTCGCCGCCGCATGAAAGCTGATCCCCTGCTTCACCACCGCACCCTCGGCCGCCGGTGCGAGCTCCTTCAGCTCGGCGACAGCGTCGGCGTCGCCGGAGATGAGCGCCACCGCAACGCCGAAGTGGCCCGCAATCGCGGCGTTGATGCTCGACTCGGCCTGCGAACGGCCGTTGATGCGGATGGCGGCGAACGTGGCGCTCGAGATGGTGTGCGCGCGCACGCCGCGCGTGTTCGTCGTGCTCGAGTGGTACCCGATGAAGAACGCGGCAGCGAACGTCGAGTCGATCCCCTCCATTATGCTGAGCGGGCGCGGCGAGCCGCGAATGATGGTGACGTCGGCTGGAAAGCGATCGATGAGCAGGTTCTGCATGTTGCCGGGCGCGTCGGCGACGACGAAATGCGTCGC
>JBKJMP010000452.1:0-7603 GCA_046596395.1 Gemmatimonadaceae bacterium | reverse complement strand
GGCGGCACGCTGTCGGAATCGGTCGGATCACCTGCGGTTGGCATACGGCGTTCACCGGTTCCACAACGCGGCGGCTGATGCGGGTTGAGAGCGGGGGATAGTAGCGCTGCGAACCTTGCGAGGCGAGGGGACAGTGGATCGGGTTCGCCCGTAGCGCCGACGAACCCGATTCTTTCGTACGACGGGGCGGAGTTCGGGTTGGTCCAGCGCGCTCCAGGATGGGCCAGCGTAACCGGTATGCTGCGCGACTCCGGTACCGGTGGGGCCCATGGTTTCGTACTGGTCGTCGATGAATCAGCGGGGACGTTGAGCCTTCACGTCGATGGACGGCCGCCCCTCGTCGCCAGGCTCGAGAAAGGCGCGACCCCCTGACCGGCCGCAGCGCCGGAGTCGGCGCTGCGAACCGGTCGAGGTGATCAGGGGCGTGGAATCGAGGGATTGTTCAGGCGCTCCACGTCGGGAAGTGGAAGGCACTTGTTGTCGCCATACGTGCCGCCGCCGACTGGGAAAACCGCGCCGGGCGCGGGGCTCAGCGGCACGTTGAAGCGGATCGTATCGAAGAGGCGGTGCGATTCGATGAACAGCTCGCGACGCCGCTCCTCCCTGACCTGCGCGCGAATGGCGGCAACGTCCGTCTCGGCGTACGCGGGCAGGCTCGCCGCCGTGCGGAGCTGGTTGATGAACCCCACCGCCGCAGGACCGGTACCGGCAGCGGCCGCCGCCTCGGCGCGAATCAGAATTGCCTCGCGCCACGTTGCGATTGGAATGCTGGCGTTGAGCGACGTGTACTTGTTCTGCACGAACAGGCGAATCTGGGGGAACGATCCACCGCGGCCCGCGTCGGTGACGTTCACGCGCGTGTCCGCCGCGCCCGCGATGTTCACTCCGCGAAACGCGGGATCGACGGTGACGGTTCCGTTGGTGTTGTTCGCCCGAAAGACGCGGTTCTCCGACCGGCCCGACGCGGACGTGTAGCGGGCGTTGAAGACGAACCCGTTCGGTACGAGGGCAGCGTCAGCGGCCGCCTCGACGAGCTTGTTCTGGTTGACGCGGGCGCGAGCTCGGCCGACGTATGCAAGTGCGCGCAGCGAATCACCCACCGCTCCAGCCGCGGCGGTGGTGATGGCGCGCGTGAACCGTTGTTCCGCGAGCGCGAATGTCGCGGCCGGCGTCATCTCCGGCCCGAGATCGATGGCCGCCGAGCAGAATCCTTCGCCGAGCAGGACGAGCGAGTAACCTGCGTAGGCTGACATGCGGGCGATGAGGGCCAGCCGCCCCTGGACCTGCGCATCGGTCCAGTCATCGAGCAGCTTGAGCGCGTTGTCCGCCTGGAAGCGTGCGGTCGACACCGGCGTGTACACCCCGCCGAATCCGCCGCACCCGCCGGTGGAATAGAGGGCGGTCTGCGCGAAGCTCGTGCGCCGGTCGAGGTCCCAGATCGCCGCGTTGGCCTGGGAGTCCGCGAATTCGTCGCTCACCGTACCCATGACGGCGATGTAGTTCGCGAAGGCGCACTCGAAGTCACCAACTGCACCGGCGACGATTACTGGAGCGTTTGTCGCCTGCTGAAGGGTGGACTCTTCGATCAGTTGTGGTGCCGTGGCTTTCAGGAGCTCGTTGCAGCCGATCGCCGGCACGGAGAGTAGAGCGGCAGTGGCCGCGCGGCGCACCGCACGAGCCGAGACATGAGGCAGTCGCATGGTGGGGGCGGTCAGAAGGTGAAGTTGAGCGAGAAGAGGACCTGCTGGAGCGGCGGCACCTGCGCCTGCTCGAGGCGGGCAAACTGTTCCACCGTGAAGAACGACTCCGGATCCACGCCCTTCCACTTCGTCCACGTGTGCAGGTTGCGCCCCGAAACCGTCAGCGTTCCCGTGCTGGCACTGAAGCGACGGATCGCTGCATCGGGCAGGACGTACGCGAGCGAGAGCTCGCGCAGCTTGGCGAAACTCGCGTCTTCGTAGACGAAGTTGCGGAGCAGGTTCGGCGAATCGTATTGCGCGACGATCACTGGATCGTACTTCAGCGGCTCGAGGTTCTCCGGGCAAAGCCGGAATACCTGGCACCTGGCGCGCGCGTTGTTGTTGAGCTGCGTGTGCCCCCTCTTCCAGTCCACCAGTCCGTAGAGACGAACGCGCCGCCCGAATGAAGCGGTCGAGGAGAAGGAGCCCTCGTTCGCCGGATCGGTGCGCCCGTAGAACACGCGCGGCGCGATCACCGCACCTGTTGGGCCCAGGCACGCGGTCACGCCGCCCTTGCCATCCTCGCAGATCGGGTTCCTCGTCGTGCCGTTGGCGTTGAATTCCGCGCTCACGATCCGGTAGTCCCAGTACGACCCCACGGGGTAGCCGACCTGCTGCCGGATGTTGCCGGTGCCGATGAACGTCTGCCCGCCGAGGTCCTTGATCTCGCTGCCGTTGCGCGAAATGTTGAGGGTGGCGTCGAGGGCGAAGTTGTCACGCCGCAGCACGGTGCCGCGGAGCATCAGCTCGATGCCGCGGGTCGAGAGCTCACCGATGTTGGTGAACCGCGAGCCGGCGAATCCGGTCGAGGGGGCAACCGGCGCGGCGAGAATCGCATCGACGGTCGTGCGCCGGTATGCATTGAACTCGACACCGAAGCGTTCGTCGAGCACCGACGCGTCGAAGCCCACCTCCAGCTCCTTTCCGCGCTCCGGCCGAAGCTCGGAGTTGCCGATTGAATTCGGCGAGACGCCCGAGGTGCCGCTTCCAGTGGTGATGGCCGAGAAGGTTCGCAGCGCCGAGAAGGTCGCCGGCTGCTGTCCTGTTTCTCCGTACGCGGCGCGGAACTTCATCTCGCTGATGCCCGGCACCTTCCACCATGGCTCCTCGCTCGCGACCCACGCCGCGGAGAGCTTCGGATACTTCACCCACGAGAAGTCCTCGCCGAATGCGCTGTTGTTGTCCACGCGCAGTGCGGCCGTGAGGTAGAGACGATCGTTGATGTTCAGCTGCTCCTGGCCATAGAAGCCGAGCGTGGAGTTCGTGAGGAACTCCTCGGCGCCGAAATTCGTGGCCGTGGCGCTCACCTGTGTGAGTCCGGCGGTCGGAAATCCCTCACCGCGCGCCTGGAGCACGTACGTGTTGCGCCGGAAGAACTGCGCGCCGCCGGAGGTGCTCGCGATCATGCCGCGCCGGACCTGCGTCTTCAGCGTGCCGGCGTAGTCCACACTCGCGACACCCAGTTCGCGGCGGCGCGAGGTCTTGCCGCCGTTCTGGTCTACCGGATTACCGAAAAACTGGCGCAGCTCGGGACCCATGCGTTGCGTAATGCCGCTGTTGTCCTCACCGGTCTGGTCATAACCAGCTGTCAGACGCTGGTTGAACGCTGTACCGACCCGGTGCGCGATAGTGATGCTGCTGAGGGTCCGGCTCACGCGCTGAAAATTCTCGAACGCGTTCCAGAACGCTTCCGGCGGTGCGGAGAAGTATCCGCGCCGCAAGGTGTCGGCTGCCGTGCGCGGAGCCTGCCCGAAGTACGCGCTGAACCACATGCCTCCGCCGGCTTCCAGCGGCAGGTGTACCTTCGACTGCGTGAGGCCGAGCGAGGTACTCACGTCGATATTCGGCGTCGCGGCGATGGAGAGGTTCGCGCGGCCCGTATAGCGCCAGAGATCGTTCGTCGGCTCGATGCCCTTGTCGTTCTGGTAGCCGCTGCTCAGGAGGTAGCGTACCTGCGGCTGGCCACCGGAGATCGACAGGTTATAGCCCTGGCTCGGCCCGGACTTGAAGAGCGGCGTGCCGCGGGCCTCCTCCTGCTCCACTGCGCTCCAGCGCTGGATCTGGTTGGTGATCGGATTCCGGTTGTAGTTGTAGCCGATACGCTCCTGCGCATTGTTGAACCAGTTCGTGCCGCGGCGGACATCCATCGTGAAGATCGACTTTCCGGCGCGCCCGCGCTTTGTGATGATCTGGATGACACCGTTGTTGGCTTCCGTTCCGTAGAGCGTCGCGGCGGCTGGGCCCTTCACGATCTCCACGCTCTCGATGTCATCGGGGCTGAGGTCGTTGAGGCGCGAGACGATCCCGGATCCGAAGAACTGCGTCGTGGGACCGGTGGCGACGTCGCTCGCCATGCGCACGCCGTCGATATAGATGAGTGGCTGGTCACTGAGCGAGAGGCTCGACGAGCCGCGGATGCGGAAGCGGGGGCCGCTGCCGATGGCGCCGCTCCCGGCGACCATCACCACGCCCGGTGCCCGTCCATTGATGAGGCTGGACATGTTCGGCGACGGGGCTGCCAACTGTACCGCGGCGGCGTCGATCTTCGTGACCGAGTTGCCGAGCGACCGGCGCTCAACGGCTTCGGCCGTCCCCGTGACCACGACCTCATCGAGCGTTCGTGCCACCACGCTGAGGGCGAGGCGGATATCGGTTTGCGGAACCGCGACACTCTCCGTGCGGCTCCGGTACCCAACGCGCCGCACGGTAATTGATGCGCGAGGTCCATCCACATCGGCAATGCGGAATCGGCCGTCGTTGCCGGTCATCGCGCCGGCAGTCGTCCCCGCGATGCTGAGCTGGGCCCCGACGATGGGTTGTCCGCTCTGAACGTCGACGACGGTGCCCGCCAGGACGCCGCGCTGTGCGAATAGAACCTGTGGCGCCAGCGCATCGAGCGAGAGCAGCCCGATCAGCGCGCAAGTGGCGAGTTGAACGGCGGACCTGATCCGCCATGGCGTGGACATGCGTTGCCTCCAAGTGGAGAAATGGGCAGTCAGCAGCTGGCAGGGACACGCGTTTCGCTATGCGCTTCCGATTGTGCTGCGCTTTGTTCTGGCAATTAGATACAATTGATGGTACGATTGCCGCGAACTAGCAAGAGCGAGCTGTTCAGCACCTGCAACCGGAGTGGCTCATGAGTGTGCGCCTCGCGGCCGCGCCGCGACGGGAGTTCGTTGCCGAGGCGCATGAATCGCTGCGGCGCCTCATCGTGCAGGGCCACTTGGGGCCAGGAACGCGCCTCGTGGAGGCGGAGCTCGCCAAGCGGCTCGGCATGAGCCGGACGCCCCTGCGAACCGCGCTCTACCTGCTCTACCAGGAGGGCTACGTCGAGACCAGCGACGAAGGGCGCCAGTCACGCCTCACCGTGGCTCCCCTCACGCAGGATGATGCCGTAGAAGTCTTCGGAATCGTGGGAGAGGTGGAGGGACTCGCGGCCCGGCGTGCCGCTGCACTCGGCGCCGATGTCCGTGGGCAGCTCGTCACCCAGCTACGCGAGCTCAATGAGGCGATGCGCAGGGCAGCCGTGCAGGTGCCGGCCGATCCGGCGGAGACCATTCGGCTCGACACCGAGTTCCATCGGGTCTACGTCGAGGCCGGCGCTGGCCGGCGCCTGCTCACCTTCTTTCGCTCGGTCAAGCCACACGCCGACCGCTTCATCCACCTCTACTACACGACGCTCACCACAGAAATTCTCGTCTCTACGCGCGAGCATGAGGTCATCATAGATGCGATCGCCGCCGGCGACGCGAACCAGGCACGCCGCGCCGTGCAGGAGAACTGGGAGAATGCTGCGGTGCGCCTCAGCTCGTCGATCGCCTCCATCGGCGAACGAGGCGTGTGGTGACGATCTCCCCTCAATCGTGGAGTCAAATGAGCTATCCAGCGTGCCGTGCACTCATGACCGCGGCCCTCCTCGGCGCGGTGCTCTCCCCTGCCCTGCAGGCCTCGGCCCAAGCACCGGCGGACCCCGGGCTCGCGCGCCTCGAGGCGCAGATCGGCGAACTCTCGGCGATCGCCGGTGGTCGGGTCGGGGTGGCGGTCGTGCATCTCGAGAGCGGACGTGGCGTGTACCTGAACCGAGGTGAGTCGTTTCCCATGGCGAGCACGGTCAAGGTGCCGATCGCCGTCCGCCTGCTCTCGCAAGTCGATCGCGGCACGTTGCGGCTCGACAGCATGATCACCGTGAAACCGGGCGACCTGCATCCCGGCAGCGGTACACTGACCGACCTGTTTGCCCAGCCCGGCGTTGTACTCTCGGTGCGGAACCTGATGGAGTTGATGCTCCGCATCAGCGACAATTCCGCGACGGACATCCTGCTGCGCACCGCGGGCGGCGGCGCGGCCGTCAATGCGCGGCTCGCGGAACTGGGCGTGTCCGGCATTCGCGCCGACCGGCCGACAGTGCGGCTCATCGCCGACTACATCGGCGTGCAGAACCTGCCGAGCGACGATATCCCGATTGCGGAATTCGGACGGCTCTCGTCTGGCATCTCGGACGATGCGCGTCGCGTTGCGCTCGCCGCGTTCGAGAAGGACCAGCGCGATACATCGACACCGGAGGGCATGGCGCGCCTGCTCGAGCAGATCTGGCAGCGTCGTGCGCTGAGCGAAGGAAGCAGTGCGCTGCTGCTCGATATCATGTATCGCTGCGTGACCGGTGCGGAGCGCATCAAGGGTATGCTGCCCCCCGGCACCCGTGTAGCGCACAAAACAGGATCGCTCGCGCCGAGTGCAGCGATTCGCGGCGGGCGCGTTGCCAACGACGTTGGCATCATCGACCTACCGAACGGCGCTGGTCACCTGCTGACCGTGGTGTTCGTGAAGCACGCCGCCGAGGCGGTGATGGCCGAGCGCGCCATCGCGCACATCTCGCGCGCGGCGTATGACTACTTCACGCTCGTGTCGCCCCAGGCGATGGGAGTCGTGCGCTGATGGCGCGCGAGGAGACCGAGGCGCCTGCTCTCCGCCGAACGCTCGGCTTCAACGACCTGGTGCTGATCGTGATCGGCACCGTGATCGGCTCTGGAATCTTCGTCGTGCCGGCGACGGTGCTCACGCAGACCGGTGGCGCGCTCGGCCCCGCATTCCTGGTGTGGTTCATCGCCGGCGTGCTGTCGTTGCTCGGCGCGCTGACCTACGGGGAACTCGGCGCGGCCAATCCCGACGCAGGCGGACTGTACGTCTATATCCGGGATGCGTTTGGTCCCCTGCCCGCCTTCCTATACGGTTGGACGACGTTCTTCGTGATCGGGGCTGGGTCCGTGGCGACACTGGCCGTGGCGTTCACGGGCTACCTCGGCCAGTTCATGACGGTGAGTCCCGCGATGGCGAAGATCGTCGCCGTCCTGATGATCATCGTGATTGCGGTCATCAATATTCGGGGCGCGCGGCATGGCTCGAACGTCCAGAACCTGAGCACGGCGATCAAGACGATCGCGATCCTCGTGATGAGCGTCGCGCTCATCGCGCGCGGCAAGGGCTTCTCTGGCGACATTGTCATGTGGCCCGATGCGGTGACGCCGAGCCTGATATCGGGCGTTGGACTCGCGATGGTCGGCGTGCTGTGGGCGTACGAGGGCTGGCAGTACGTCACCTTCTCGGCTGGCGAGGCGCGCGACCCGCAGCGTGTGTTTCCGCGCTCGATCATCGCGGGGACGGCCGTGCTGATCGCGATCTACCTGCTGGCGAATGTCGCGTACGTCGCGGCGATCGGACCGACGGGTGTGCAGGGCAGCACGCGCGTCGCCGCGGATTCGGTGACGGCGCTGTACGGGGCTGCCGCCGGCAAGCTCATTGCCGCGGTGATCCTCGTGTCGATGTTCAGTGCGGCGAATGGACTCACGCTCACGGCGCCGCGATTG
>JBKJMP010000361.1:0-3243 GCA_046596395.1 Gemmatimonadaceae bacterium | reverse complement strand
AGTCAACTGCGTGAGCGCCTCAGCAAGCTCTCCTCCATCGACGTCACGCAGATCGCCCGCGACGCCGTGGGCCTCGGCTCGCGCGTCGAGGTCGTGGACGAGAAGACGGGCCTCGAGGAGACCTACTCGCTCGTCTTCGGCGACGCGATCGAGTACGAGGACGGCCAGGTCACCATGTCGTCCCCGATCGGCCGGTCGCTCCTCGGCAAGAAGGAGGGCGAGGTAGCGCTCCTCAAGTTGCCCACCACGATGCGCAAGCTGAAGATCACGCGGGTCCGGACGATTCACGATCTCAAGGAAGACGAGATCTAGGCTCGCTCGTCGATCGTGAAGATGCTGGCGACTTCGGCGTCGTAAGCATCGAGGGCGGCCGCGGTGCGAGCGGCGTCCCATCCCAGCCACGAGGCCACCAGCGGCGCAACCGACCGCGCGGCTCCCTGGCCGTGATCCTGTGTCTCGAAGGCCACGGGCGTCCGCCGGATCAACAGGTCGCCGAGCGTCAGTGCCATCTCGCGCTCCACGGCATGCCGTAGCTCGGCCACGAGGTACGGCCGGTCCGGTGCCACGCGTGTGCCGAGCGACCGATCCGACTCCACGAGCGACCAGACGTCCTGCCAGTGCGCGCCGTAGGCAGTCACCAGCCGTTCCGCTACTGCGCCGTCACCAACCACGCGCGTCGCCGCCTCGATGCTCGTGCCGATGTCGCCCACGTCACCGCCATGCAGCGCGACGTCTGCCGTTCGGCACGGCCCCGGTCGCGCGCCGAGCGCGCGCTGCACCACGTCCACAACCTCCTTCGACATCGAGCGGTACGTGGTGAGCTTTCCGCCGGTGACGCGAATGAGCCCGGGCAGCGTCTGCGCGATCGCATGCTCGCGTGAAGCGCTTCCGGCATCGGTGCCCGACGCATCGTGCGCCGCGAGCGGCCGCAATCCCGCCCATGCGCTCACCACGTCGGTCGTCGTGAGGGCGGCATCGGGGAAGTAGTGATTTGACGCGGCGAGCAGGTACGATACGTCCCCGGTCGTCGCGCGCACCTCCTCCGGGAGCACGTCGTCGTAGGTGTCCGTCGTCCCGATGATCGTGAACGCACCACTCGGCAGCACGAACATCACGCGGCCATCCTGTGGCGCGATGAGCGTGAGCGCGAAGGCGTTGCCCACGCGCGAGCGCGGCACGGCGACGTGCACCCCCTTGCTGCCACGCACGCCGGCCACGAGTGGTACCCCGGCGAGCGCTTCCACCCGATCGCTCCATGGGCCGGTGGCGTTCACCACGACGCGTGCGCGGACGTCGATGACTGCGCCCGTCTCGTCATCGGTCACGCGCGCTCCGGTGACGCGATCCCCCTCGCGCAACAGCGCAGTGACCGCCGCGTGATTCACGACGCGCGCACCAGCGTCGCGCGCGGAGAGCACGGTGCTGAGCGTGAGCCGCGCGTCGTCCGTGCGGGCGTCCCAGTAGCGCGCGGCGCCCGTGAGCATCGCGGCGCGGAGGCGCGGCTCGATCGCGAGCGCGCCGCGAGGTGTGAGTCGCTCGTGGCGGCCCACGTTCCGGAAGAGCGCGAGCGCATCGTACATCGTGAGGCCCAGGGACAGCTTCCACTTCGGGACGCGCGCGCCTCGAAAGATCGCCCACAGGAAGGGCAGGGGTCGCACGAGGTGGGGCGCGATGCGCAGCAGGATCCGGCGTTCGCGGCTCGACTCGAACACCAGCTTCAATTGACCGTGCTCGAGGTAGCGCACCCCGCCGTGCACGAGTCGCGACGAGCGGCTCGAGGTCCCACTCGCGAAGTCGCGGCGCTCCACGAGCGCCACGCGAAGGCCGCGCATGGCCGCGTCGCGCGCCACGCCGGCGCCCGTGATGCCCCCGCCGATGACGAGGACGTCGAACGTATCCGCGGCGAGGGCGGCGATCAGCTCGGAGCGTAAAGGGATGGTCACGGCGCGCATGGCGATTGGCGGATTGACGGACTGCGCTGCCAAGTTATGCGCTCGCCCTCACCCGCGCCCCGCCCATGCTCCGTCGCGACTTTCTCACCGACCTCACGCGCTACGCCGCCTTCTGCGCCGTCGTGCCCAACGTCTGGCGTGTGACCAACCGCCCCCGCCTCGCCGACGACCCCTTCCTGCTCGGCGTCGCCTCGGGGGATCCGACGTCCACTGGAGGCGTGTTGTGGACGCGCCTCGCGCCGCGCCCGCAGGAGCCCGAGGGCGGCATGGACGGCCAGCGCACCGCGGTCACCTGGGAGCTCGCGGCCGACGACACCTTCAAGCAGGTCGTGAAGCAGGGGCGCGCCACCGCCGCGCCGGAGTTGGGCTACTCGGTGCACGTCGAGCTCGAGGGGCTCGAGCCGGATCGCTGGTACGCTTATCGGTTCGGCGCGGGTGGCGCGACGAGTCCCGTCGGCCGATTCCGCACGGCGCCTGCCGCCGGCAGCGCTACGCCGCTCAAGTTCGGCGTCGCGTCGTGCCAGCACTACGAGCAGGGGCTCTTCACCGCGTACGAGCACATGGCGCGCGAGGAGCTCGACCTCGTCACCCATCTGGGCGACTACATCTATGAGTATGCCTCCGCGCCAGGGCGCGTTCGGGCGCACAACGGGCTCGAGATCCGCTCGGTGGAGGATTATCGTCGCCGGTATGCGCTCTACAAGGCCGATCCCGCGCTCATGGCCGCGCACGCGCGCTGCCCGTGGGTCGTCACGTGGGATGACCACGAGGTGGACAACAACTACGCCGGCATCGTCGGCGAGAATGGCATGGAGTCCGAGGAGCAGATGCGGGCGCGGCGCGCTGCGGGATACCAGGCGTGGTGGGAGAACCAGCCTGTGCGCGTGCCACGGTCGAAATCGTGGAGCGACCTGAATATCACGCGCACCATCGAGTGGGGATCGATGGCGAAGTTCTGGGTGATGGATTCCCGCCAGTATCGCAGCGACCAGGCGTGCGACGATGGCAACCGGGTCGTCCCCTGCGGCGATTGGGCAAGCGAGGCGCGCACGCTATTGGGGGAACAGCAGGAACAGTGGCTCGCGCGCGGCCTCGAGACATCGAGCGCGCGATGGAACGTGCTGGCCAACCAGATCATGGTGGCGCCCTATGACGGGCTCGCCGGTGCCGAGCAGCGCCTGTCGATGGACCAGTGGAGCGGCTATCCCGCCGCGCGCGACCGCCTGCTGCGCACGATCGCGCGGCGCGCGGCCAACCACACCGTCGTGCTCACCGGCGACATCCACTCGAG
>JBKJMP010000264.1:0-3609 GCA_046596395.1 Gemmatimonadaceae bacterium | reverse complement strand
GTCCCCCCGAGTTCTGCGTCGTTCCTCGTTTGCCGCCCTCTGCGCCGCCGCGCTCGTCGCCGGCTGCGCCGGTGGTGACAAGACCGCCGACAGCGTGAAGATGGCGGCGGTCTTGTCACCACCGGCGCAGCCGGCGACGAGCGCGGCGGCGCAGAGGGCGGCAAACGAGGAACGACGCAGAACTCGGGGGGACATTGGGCCTCCAAAACGGTGTCGGACAAACTGCTGGAAGCTGGCGTGCCCGTGCAAGAAGCGTACAGCAGACCCGGGACGAGAGGACGAGAGGGACATGTAGCGGGCTGATCCACCGTCTGCGGTCCGTATCTCGCCTTACACAATGGGGTATCCACCGCGACGAGGTGCCGATGACGCGATTTCGCCAACTGCTCGCCCTGATTGCCATCGGCGCCTCCGCTGCCTGCGGCGACGCGAGCGCTCGGCGTCAAGTGGCCGCGGAGCTGTCGGAGGAACTCGCCGAGTTCGCGGCGGCGGCCACGGGACAGACCGCACCGGTGACCGAGGCACTGAGCGAAGGCCGTCACCTCGGTTTCGACACCGGAATGTATCCTGGCGACAAGGCGATGCGTGCGTGGCGGAGCGACGGCTCGCCGTACGTGTGGACGGGGTACTACCTGAAGGCTCCCTGTCACCAGGACGAAGGCTGGTCCGGCAAGCGCGAGACGCTCGTGAGCATGGGATACGGGATCGCGGTGATTTATGTCGGGCAGCAGACGTGGGGGCGCATTCCGGGGGCGCCGCATTTCATTCCCGTGCGGACGAGCAAGCGCGTGAAGCAGCGGGTCGGCACTGGTACGAAGCGCCGCACCGTGTGGCGCACTGTGTCACACACCGTGATGCGCCGAGCGCCCGCGCCGCCCCCCGATGCGACGTGCAGCGCGGACTTCGTGAGCCGCACACGCGGTGAGCGCGAGGGGCGCGACGCGATCGCCCGCGCGGAGCAGGAGGGATTCGCGCGCGGCACGACGATCTTTCTCGACGTCGAGCGCATGGACGTGCTTCCGCGGGCGATGCGGGACTACTACAAGGAATGGGTGCGCGTGGTGCTCGCCGACGGGCGCTACCGGCCGGGCATCTACGTCCACACGTACAACGCGAACACCGTTCACGCCGACGTGAAGGGAGTGTACACTGCCGCCGGCGTGACGACGGACCCGCCGTTCTGGGTCGCCAAGACTCGCGGCTTCGACCCGACGAAGTTGCCGAGCGAGGTGGGCCACGCCTTTGCGGCGGTGTGGCAGGGGATTCTCGACATCGAGCAGACGTGGAACGGGCATCGGATCCCGATCGACGTGAATGTATCCTCGTCGCGTTCACCGTCCGACTGACGAAGCTTTACGAGCGTGAGCCTGGGCGTGGGCCTCCAGCAATGAGCACGTCAGAGCTCGGGCTGCAGCTCGAGCTCAGGCCCAAGCTCGACGCGCTCAATGCTGGAAGATTCACGCTCATGCTCCAGCTTTCAACTGGCGCACCACACACTTCCCGTACTCCTAGCTCGTCGCGATCTTCTTCAGCGTCTCCAGGTTCTTCCGCGCGTTCTCGCTGTAGATCGCACCCGCCGCCGCCGCGTTCACCAGCTTGTCGTCGCGATGATAGAGGTCGTTGCCGAAGTGCAGCTGGCCGTCGCGCATGAACGCCGTACCATACGTGATGTACACGGGCAGCTTTTTCGGCAATTTGTGCGTCACGTTGTCCTTTCCGTCCATCTCCGCCTGGACGCGGGCAGCGTCCCACCCCAGCACCCACTGCGCGAGCTCGTTCGGCTTCTCGAGACGAATGCATCCATGGCTGAACGCGCGGACGTCCTTCTTGAACAACTCGTGGTTCGGCGTGTCGTGCAGGTAGATGTTGTAGTCATTGGGGAAGAGGAACTTCACGAAGCCCAGTGAATTCGTGGGGCCCGGGCGCTGCCGGATGCGACGCTGCCCGCCATCGTTGAAGTACTCCATGTTCTCTTTCGCCATGTAGGCCGCGCCCTTCGGCTCGATCTCCTTCCGCTGGATGTCGGGCGTCACGTTCCAGTATGGGCGGAACACGACGGTCTCCATCGAGTCGCTGAACACGGGTGTCGCGCGGTCCTCGTACTCCTGCCCCACGATGACCTTCATCTCGAGCGTCTTCTGGCCGCTGTCGAACGCCGTGAGCTGGAACGCCGGCACGTTCACGAAGATGTAGCGGTCACCGAGGTCGCGCGGCATCCAGCGAAAGCGCTCGAGGTTCGCCGCGATCTGCCCCAGCCGGTACGCCGCCGGCACGTTGAGCGATTTCACCGTCTCTGGACTCAGGTTCTTGTCCACGGTGATCGAGTGGCGTGTCTGGAACACCCCCACCGCCTCGGCGAGTGCGGCATCGTACACGCCGCTGCCGACAGCCACCGGCGCCGCTGCCCGCCCGCTATCGCCCGCCGGCGCCGCAACCGCGCCATCCGCAATGATGCCTTCCGCCGCGAGCCGCGCGCGCAACGCCGCGATGCGTGCCGGCGAGTCCGACTGCCCGGGCTTGAGGGTCTTGCCCGCCGGAACGAGCGGCCAGTCTCCCTTGGCCACGATGTCGCGATAGCGCGCCAGTTCCTTTTGCAGTGCGCCGTACTCCTCGTCCTCCGGCCGCATGGCGGCGAGGCCGAGGGAGAGCGTGTCACCCAGCGTGCGCACCAGTGCGCTATCGACGTCGTCCTCCTTCACGTCGATGAACCACGCCTGGCCGATGCCCTTGGGCGCGATCTGCCCGACGAGCAGGTCCTCACCGAGCGACGCATACATGGCGGAGAGAAGCACGTCCACGTGCGCGAGCTCGTCTGCGGTGGGCTTGTCTCCTCGCGCGGCGATTAGGGCGTTGCCCAGCTCGACGACCGGGTAGACCTCGGGACGGAGCGCATCGTCCGAAATGCCGAGCACCGCATCGGTCAGCTCGCGGGCGCGGCTCTTGGCGAGTCCATCAGTCGTCAGCCAGAGCGGCGTCTGCCCGTACGCCCTGTACAGCACCTGGGTGTGCTTCCACGCGTCCTCCTCCACGCCTTCGGGCGCGGTACCCGCCAGCCGTTGCGCGAGCGCACCCTTGATGTCGGCGATGGGCACGCCCTGCACTGCCTCGAGCGTGGCCGGCGACCAGGTCGCGGCGGCAGCGCGGCGGCCGACCCGTCTCGGGGCGGCCGAGCTGTCTTTCGCACACGCCGCGAGCACGGACGTCGCGAACAGGAGGAGCACCGCGTGGCGCAGGTGCGCCGAGGAACGAAGCATCATGTGGTGATTCGGGAAGGAGTGTGTCTCGTGCAGCGATGTGCGACGGCCGATAGCCCAGCGTACACAGGGCGAGAGTCGGGCCACCCCGAACTGTGCGTGCAACGGCTGAGGACGCTCACGACTGGACTGGCTCCTTCACACGGCTCATTTTCCTCCTTCGCACTCACCAATCACCTGTGCACCAATCGTGACCTCTCGCCCGCGCGCGCGCTGGCCCTGGGCTCGGTGGTCGCTCGCGCGACAACTCCCCCTGCTGACCGCGGCGATCGTCATCATCGTGATGACACTGCTGCTGTCGCTCACGTACCAGGCGCTCGTCCAGGCGCGCGCCGACGCGTTGCACGATCGCCTG
>JBKJMP010000193.1:0-3120 GCA_046596395.1 Gemmatimonadaceae bacterium | reverse complement strand
GTCGAGCGCGCACTCGACGTCGAGTTCCGCCGGCAGGTCGGTGTACTGCGCGAGGGCGGGCAGGTGCTCCAGCAGACCATGCTCTGGGATGCGAACGCCAGTGAGGTGCGGCCCAGCCGCACGAAGGAGGGGAGCCACGACTACCGCTACTTCCCCGAGCCTGACCTACCGCCGCTCGTCCTCTCACTCGACTGGATCGTCCGGATGCGCGAGGACCTCCCGGAGCTGCCCGCCGCCCGCCGCACGCGGTACCTCGCGGAGTTCGGCCTCAGCGAGTACGACGTCGACGTGCTCACGGCCAATCCGCGCGTCGCGGAATACTTCGAGGTCGTCGTCCGCACGAATGGCGATGCGAAGGTCGCGTCGAACTGGGTGATGGGTGAGGTGCTCGGGCAGCTGAACAGCCGCGGTGAGGATATCGCCAGCTTCCCGGTGCGCCCGGCCGATCTCGCACAGCTGCTCGACCTCGTGAAGGATGGCCTCGTGACGCACACGGCGGCGAAGCAGATTTTCGCGCGGATGGTGGACACCGGCGATCGTCCCGCGCAGATCGCCGAGCGCGACGGGCTCCTCAAGCTCGATGACGACTCCCTCGTGTCGGCGTGGATCGATGAAGTGATCGCTGAGCGCCCGGACGAGGCCACGCGCTACGCGGCTGGCGAGGCACGCCTGCAGGGGGTGCTCATCGGCGCGGTGATGAAGAAGTCAGGCGGGCGCGCCGATCCCCGGCAGGTCGCTCAGATGCTGGCGGCGCGACTCGGGTCGTAGACCGGCGGCGGGCGGCGGGTCGCATACCCGAGCGAGATGCGCGGCAGCCCGAAATGCCGCTCGGCATCCTCGTGCGCGCGCTCCGTGCCTCCCGTACGCAATGCGTCCTTGCGCACGCGCTTCGCGCGACGCAGCGCGTCGTCGCCCGACGGATCGAGCTTGTATGAGGTCGACCGGTCGAAGTGGATGAGGAAGTCGATGATGTGATCGTAGGTGCAGTCGAGGTATCGCGTCACCTCCGCATCGGCGAGGTCCCAGCGACTGTTCTCCTTCATCAGCCCGAAGATGCGCTGCCATCCCTCGCTGTCCGCGCCGTGCACCATCCCGCGGAAGATGCGCCGGTTGGTGCGCGTGCTGAAGATCGTGGGGCTGAGGATGCCGTCCAGCAGGCCGTCGGCGCGCGAATGATCGAGCAGGATGAGGTCGCGCGCCTGTCGAGCGCAGGCGGGGCCGAGATGCGTCTCGAACCGGCTCTCCCAATAGCTGTGCCCCAGCGACGCCGTGCTGGCGGTGATGGCCAGCTGCTTGGGCACGAAGTGGTTGTGCGCGATCGCATCCGCGGCGAGATGCGCGAGGTAGCCGAGACCGAACGCCTTCATCGGTTCGTCCTTCGCCGCGTGGTGGATCTCGAGCCCGACAGGCCACGAATGGCAATGACGGCCCGTCGGGACATATTTCTTCGCCATGCTGGTGTCCGCCGCGATCGACCCGTACAGGAAGTCGTATGGAAACGCGCGCAGCACGTCGGCGACGGACGCGGGCAGCAGTTCCAGCGAGCGCAGGACGGCCTCGCCGAGGAAGACGTGCGTGCCCGGCGTCCAGGCATGCGCATCGGTGGGAAAGAGCGCCGTGACGACGAGCGCGGCTACGGCGAGTCCGCCGAGCCGCGCCAGGGTCGTCAGGATGCGGGCGCGCCTAGACGCCGAACCGCTTCCGCTGCTGGCGAAGCGCGCGGCGGAGAGCGCGGAGCTCCTGCTGCACGATGCCATCGATGCGCTCGCGCGCTGCACCCACCGTCTCGCGGACGTCGTGCTCGATCCGGTCCACCGGGATGCGCTCGAGCAACTCACCGCCATGCTCGCGGGCCCAGTGGGCGCCCGCCGCACCGGCACGGAGTGCCGACTTGCTGGCGATGCGCGCTCCCTTGAGGAGCGGGCCGATCGGGCGTCCTCCCGAAGGTCCGCGGCGGAGCAGGAGTGTCGCTGTTGCGCCGATGGCGGCGCCGATGAGCGCAGCGGTGAGCAGGTCGTACTGGGCGTCACGCCCATCCGCGCCGGCGCGGGCGGACTCGCGGACGCGGGGTCCCCGCTTTGGGCTGACCGGAATCGTCGTAGCCATCTTCGAGCTCCTCTGACGTCGGGAGCAACGCGCCGTGCGCGTCCTCTTCGTCGTCTTCATGGTGAAGCGCGGCGGCCCCGGTGCGCACCCCGCGCACCGTCGACGCCGTCGCGACGAACATCGTTTCTGCTTCCTGCTGCACCACCTCGAGCAATGCGTTGAACTCGTTCAACCGTTGCTCCGTGAGCGCGACGGCCTGTTGCAGCCGCAGATTCGCGGCGGCGATCGTCGCGTTCACCTGCTGAACGTCGGTGCGAACGGACGTCGTGATGTAATTCACGTTGTCCGCGATCGACGTCGCGTGCCGCATGATCGGGTTGATGTCGCCGTACACCCGGTCCAGCAAGTCGCTGATCTTCGCGTAGCTCTTCCGGAAATTCCAGGCGGCCGGCACCATCGCCACCGTCAGCACCAGGATGGCGATCGTCATCAACCCGCCGGCAATGGCCGTGGCCTTCTCGAACCACCCCGGATCCTGTCCCACCTGTCGCATCAACAGCGTGTCGGGCGTGACCTGAGCCAGCAACATCGCTCCGGCCTGCGCGAACATGACGGTCATCGGCAACCTGGGCTAGGTATGGGTCGGCCGCTCTGGCGTCCGTCGGAGGCGCTTCGAAACAGGCCCGCCACCGCCGCCCACGCGATGTGCAAGGGCGGGGCCACACGCCGCATCGTATCCACGGCACCGTTCGCGCGCTAGCCGCCGCACCTCCGACTGCCAGCGGCGCGAAGGGTGCATGGACCGACTATCTTCCGCAGCTCACGCAGCCCCGTCCAGCTCCAGTCTCTCATGCCAGCCATGCAGTACGTCGTTCAGGGAGGCCACCGCCTCTCGGGCCGCATCCGTCCCTCGGGCAACAAAAACGCGGCCCTCCCCATCGTCGCGTCCGCGCTGCTGTGCAGCGAGCCGGTCCACCTCACCAACGTCCCGCGCATCCGCGACGTCGAGACGCTCGTCGAGCTGCTCAAGTCGGTCGGCGCGTCGGCAGAATGGACGAGCCGGAACGCGCTCAC
>JBKJMP010000098.1:0-4862 GCA_046596395.1 Gemmatimonadaceae bacterium | reverse complement strand
TCGAGGATGCGCGCCTCCGGAACGGTGGACGTGCCGAACGTATCGACGCGCACCGAGACGGGCTCGGCGACACCGATGGCGTAAGCGACCTGAACTTCGCACCGGCGGGCCAGGCCGGCGGCCACGATATTCTTTGCGACCCAGCGAGCCGCATAGCACGCCGAGCGATCGACCTTCGAGGGATCCTTCCCGCTGAACGCGCCGCCGCCGTGGCGACCCATGCCGCCATACGTGTCCACGATGATCTTGCGGCCGGTGAGCCCGCAGTCACCCTGCGGTCCACCGATGACGAAGCGGCCGGTGGGATTGATGTGGTATTTGATGCCGCGCGGACGAAGCTCCTTGGGGATCGACGCCTCGATGACGTCCTTGATGATCGCCTTGTGGATCTTCGTGTTGCTGATGTCCTCGGCATGCTGCGTGCTGATGACGACCGTGTCCACTGCGACCGGCTGCCCGTCCTCGTAGACGACGGTGACCTGCGACTTGCCGTCGGGTCGGAGCCACTTGAGATCCCCGTTCTTTCGGCGCTCGGCGAGCGACTTGGTGAGGCGATGCGCGAGCATGATGGGCATCGGCATCAACTCGTCGGTCTCGTCGGTCGCATAGCCGAACATCATGCCCTGGTCGCCGGCGCCGCCGGTGTCCACGCCCATGGCGATGTGGGCCGACTGCTTGTCGATGCTGCTCATCACCGCGCAGGTATTGCTGTCGAAGCCGAAACCGGCGTCGGTATAGCCGATGCGCGCGATCGTCTGGCGAACGACCTCGGGCAGGTGGACGTACGCGGTCGTCGTGATCTCACCGGCGATGACGCAAAGACCGGTGGTGACGAGCGTTTCGCACGCCACGCGCGCGGCCGGATCCTCCGCGAGGAGGCAATCGAGCACTGCGTCGGAAATGGCATCGGCGACCTTGTCCGGATGCCCTTCCGTTACTGATTCAGAAGTAAAGAGACTGCGATCGTGCACGGCGGGTTCCCCACTGGCAGTTGGAGAGGAAGGAAGAAGGCCCGACACCATGCTGCCGGGCCCAATTGCCGTCATTTGACGGCCACGTAAGAAAACGATTCAGGCGTCGCTGGGCAACCCGTCGCGCAGGTAGGGCGCGTCGCCAATGACGTCGGCCAAGCGACGAGCGAGTTCGTGCTGCGCCTGGTCTGCCGTGAGGGCGCGGAGTGCGGCCGACGCAGCCAGTTTCGCGTGGGCCGCGGTGACACTGCGCACGATCCGCTTCACCAGCGGCACCGATCGTGGCGCCACGCTCATCTGCCGGACGCCGAGTCCAAGGAGCGCGAACGCCATGAGCGGCTGCGACGCCATCTCACCGCACACGGCGACCTCGATGTCGCCGAGCTCCGCGACCTCGACGGTGCGCTTGATGAGGCGCAACACCGCCGGATGCAGCGGCGTGAATCGCGGCGCCAGGTTGGCGTTCCCGCGATCGACGGCGAGGGTGTACTGCACCAGGTCGTTGGTCCCGATGCTGAAGAAATCGACGTCGCGCGTGAGCGTGTCGGCAGCGACCGCGGCGGCCGGCGTCTCGATCATCACGCCAAGCGGGACATCAGCGCGGAAGTCCACGCCGCGCTCCTTGAGCTCATCCGCCGCCTCCTCGAGCAGCTTGCGCGCGGCGAGTACCTCGTCGAGCGACACGATGAGCGGCAGCATGATGCGCAGGTCGCCGTGCACGGCCGCGCGCAACAGGGCGCGGAGCTGCGCCTTGAACATCTCCGGCTGGTCGAGGCACATCCGGATCGCGCGCCAGCCGAGGAACGGATTGGCCTCGGTGGGAAAGCCGCCGATGGGCAACTTGTCGCCACCGATGTCGAACGTGCGAATCACGACGGGCATGCCGGCGAACGCCTCGACGACTCGGCGATAGGCGCGGTACTGCTCATCCTCGTCGGGCATGGTGGCGCGCCCGACGACGAGGAACTCCGTGCGCATGAGACCCACGCCCTCGGCACCGCTGCGAGCCGCGGCCTCCGCCTCCTCGGGGATGTCCACGTTGGCGCGGAGTGTGACGCGCACGCCATCGAGCGTGATGGCTTCGAGTGCGGCGAGGTCGGCGAGTGCCGCCTCGGCGATCGCCTCCTCGCGCTGCCGCTCGTGATAGGCCTCGATCTCCTCGTCGGTGGGATTGATGGCGAGCATCCCGGTGCTGCCATCGAGCACCACGCGCTCGCCGCCCTGCAGCTCGTTCGTTGCCGTGCGGAGACCCACGACCGCGGGCAGGCCGAGGGAGCGCGCGAGAATTGCGACGTGCGACGTGCGCGTGCCAGCGTCCGTTGCGATCGCGACGATGGAATGCCGCTCGAGCTGGACGGTGAGGCTCGGTGTGAGGTCGTGCGTCACGAGGATCGCGTTCGCACCGGGTGGCAGATCCACCGGGTCGTGATCGGCGAGCCCCATGAGGATCGACAACACGCGGATGTGGACATCCGTGATGTCGCCCACGCGCTCGCGCAGCATCGGTGACGAGTGCCGCGCGAACCGGTTGCGCCACTCGAGCATCACCAGGTCGAACGCCTTTTCCGCCGCGATGTTCTGCCGAACGAACCCCTCGGCTGCCCTCGTCAGCTCGGAGTCGTCCAGGATCGAGAGCTGGACGTCGAAGATCGCCGCTTCTTCAGCACCCGCGGTGGATTCCACGCGGACCCGCAGGTGACGGAGGCGTTCCTTGGCGCGCTCCACCGCCCCCGCGAGTCGCGTGAGCTCACCCGCCACGCTCTCGTCGGGGATGATGCGATGCGGAACCTCCGGCACCTCCCAGCGCAGGAGGTGCACGTGCCCGACGACGATGCCCGGCGATGCGGGAATGCCCTGGATCCGACGCTCCACTACTTCTCCCCGAACTTGTTGAGAATGAGCAACGCGATGGCGTCGAGCGCCGCATCCTCGTCGGCGCCGTCGGCCCGAATCACCAGCGTCGCACCACACTCGGCCGCCAGCATCATCACGCCCATGATACTCTTGCCGTTCACCTCCATGCCATCGCGCGCGAGGGTGATCTCGCTCTGGAACTTCGCCGAGATCTTGACGATCTCCGCGGCAGGACGCGCGTGCAACCCGTTCTTGTTGAGGATCTGGACGGAGCGTTCAGCCATCAGCGGGCTACCGAGATGAGGGCGAAGAGTGCGATCAGCACGAGGGCGAGCTTGTAGCCTTCCACACGACCGTGCAGCCGAACGAGTATCACGGCGACGATCGTCGCCGCACCGAGCACCACGCCGATCATGGCCACGTGGTGGTCGAGGAGCTGTGCTGCCGACAGCGGGACCGCCACGCCTGCCGTAGCCGCAGCGGCACGAGCGAGCCAGTTCGGACCCTGCCGGAGCACCGGATTCGCCAGCGCGCCGGCGACGCTCAGCCCGCGCGTCCACCCAACGTGCAGCCCCCACGCGCGAAGCGCGAGATGACCGGCGTTGTACAGCAGCAGGAACGTGACGACGATCGTCGTGGGCGACGCACCCAGCCCGAAGGCCGAGAGCGCCACGAGCGAACAGAACGGAAGCCAACCGGCCCAAACGAGCCGGTCGCCGACGCTCCCGAGCGGACCGCACAGCGCAGTGCGAAACCGTTCGATGCGCTCGGGAGGAACCTCGGACAGCTCCGCGCGCACGAGCGCGCCGACCGCGACGCTCGCGAGGTAGGGATGCGCGTTGAAGTAGGCGCTCTGCCTCGTCATCGCCGCCTTGAATGCGGGCCCGTGCACGCCGCCAGGCAGCAGTCGCAGCGCGGGTTCGACGCAGAAGCCAATGCCGTTCCCGATGAGCGTCTCGTAGTTCCACGAGCCCTGGATCGCCAGCGTGCGCGTGAAGATGTGCATCCACGTGAGCGCCGC
This sequence comes from Gemmatimonadaceae bacterium, assembly GCA_046596395.1. Classification (GTDB taxonomy): domain Bacteria; phylum Gemmatimonadota; class Gemmatimonadetes; order Gemmatimonadales; family Gemmatimonadaceae; genus AG11. The sequence continues at coordinate 1,016 of JBKJMP010000098.1, read as the reverse complement.
AACGCGTGGCGCGTCCCCCGCGATGGGGTAGGTCGCAGTCGTCATCGAACGAGCAGGAGGAGGAGGCCGACGACCAGCCCCCCGGCAAAGTACCAGCGCGAACCGCGCGCCGAGTGGAAGATGGTCCATGCCGCAGTGAAGGCGACGGCGGAGGCCGTGCCCACGACCAGCGCGCGCGATAGCGGCTCCTCGAGCGACCACACGCCGAGGATCGCGCGCGCGACGGGGAGGAGCAGAACGTAGGAGATCACCGTCAGCGTGGCCGCCCGAATGGCGTCGCCGGTGAGACCGGCGAGCTGGAGCCCAATCACGGCGCCACGCGAGCCGGCGTCGAGCGCGGGACGCTTCCGCCGGGCCAGCCAGGCGTTCCACAGGCGCAGCTGGATGAGCGTCAGCCCGCCGACCCATGCGGTCGCGAGACCGGCCAGCACACCGATGGTCAGGGCGCCGGCTTGCTGCGTCTGCATCGCCGCGGCGATCGCGCCACCGACGACGGCGGCCGACCCCCACTCCGGATAGCGCGACGCGCCGAAGGGGAGCGTGGCGAGCGCGATCATCTCCAACGCGACGCCGACGTACAACCCCATGCGCACGTCGCCGAGGAAGGCGCCCGCCACCGCGGCTGCCACGAGCGGGCGCGAGTACATCATCTGCGGGAAGCAGACGACGTCGAGGCCAAAGACGGCCCCCAGCATCGCGAGCGGCAACAGCTCCGTCACGATTCTTCCCTCGCTTCCAGGAGCTCATCCAGGGGAACCGCCCTCGTTGCGGGTACGTCCTGCGCCGTGACCACCGCGCCGAGCGCGTCGAGCTCGCGCAGCGCACGGTTCTCTTCCGGTGTGAGGAATACATACCGCAGGTGCTGCGTTCGTCCCGCGCGATGATGAATGCCGCCGACGTTCACCTCACGCACGCCACCCTGCTCCACCAGCGTGCGTGAGGTGAACGTCGGCGGCATTCATCATCGCGCGGGACGAACGCAGCACCTGCGGTATGTATTCCTCACACCGGAAGAG
>JBKJMP010000005.1:0-2560 GCA_046596395.1 Gemmatimonadaceae bacterium | reverse complement strand
ACTGCGCGAGCGCAGGCGCCTCCGCCGCGCGGAGCGCCATCAAGCCGAAGAATGGCATGCTCGGGAACTCCCGCGCGAGCGCGGCGGCACGCCACGTCTCCTCCTGCGCTCCGGCCAGGTCGATGATGGCGGCGTCCACGAGCGAGGTCCGGAACGTGTGGTCGAGCTCCTCGGGAGTGCGCGTGAGCACGAGGCGGGCGCGTCGGCGCGGAAACGCGGCTCGCATGAGCGTGCGCGATCGCTCGCGCAGGGCAAAGACGGCGATGACCGGGACCGGCGAGTGTGCGCGCGACGGGATCGTCGCGACCGCTTTCGAGGCAGACGTCACTGCGCGTGGTTCTCCCTGTTCGCCACGGAGCTGATCATCTCGTGCGCGCGCTTGAGCACGATCCGCGCGTTGGCATACGAGATGGCGGAGGTAGCCTCCTCATAGGGCACCCAGCGGCACGCGGTGATGCCTTCCGTCGCTTGCGGAGACGTCAGCGCCTCACCGGTTTCCATGAGATAGAAATGGCAGACCTTGTGAATGAGGCGACCCCGGAAGCGAAAGTACCAGTCGATCGTCTCGATCGTCCCGCGAAGCGAGACGTCGCCGATCCCCGTCTCCTCCTGCACCTCGCGCAGCGCGGCATCCTCGGCGCGCTCTCCCGACTCGAGGTGGCCCTTCGGGAACCCCCAGTTCTGGTAGCTGTCGCGGATTAGGAGGAAGAGGGGCGCACCGCCGGCCATCCGGTACACGACGCCGCCTGCCGACGTTTCCTGGTGCGCGCGCGAGCGGGTCATGCGTCCCGCCTCAGGGGGTGGCGTCCGGTACGCTGACGCTTCCGTCCGAATCGACGGTCGGCCGGCCCTGGATGAACTGCCGCACGATCGGATCGGTCGTCCTCTTGATGTCGGCCACAGTACCCTCCCACCGGACACGTCCCTCGTATAGCATCGCGATGCGAGTGCCCACGGTGTACGCGCTTCGCATGTCGTGCGTGATGACGATGCCCGTGACGTCCAGCTTTTCGCGCATGCGAACCATCAGCTGGTCGATGACCGCGCTCGTCACGGGATCGAGACCGGTGGTAGGCTCATCGTACAGGATGTACTTGGGCCTCAGCGCAATCGCGCGCGCAATGCCAACGCGCTTGCGCATGCCGCCGGAGAGCTCGGCCGGGAATCGGTCGCGGACGTTCTCGAGATCCACCAGGTCGAGTGCTTCCTCGACACGATGGCGAATCTCGGCGTCGTCCAGCTCGCCCTGCTTGCGCAGCCCCATCGCCACGTTCTCGCCGATGCTGAACGAGTCGAACAGCGCAGCGAACTGAAAGACGTATCCGATCTTCGCCCGGAGCGCATAGAGCTCGCGTCGCGGTAGCTCGGCCACGTTCAGGCCGTCCACGATGACCTCGCCGGCATCGGGCTCGAGCAGTCCAACGATGTGCTTGATCGCGACCGACTTCCCCGTTCCGGAGTACCCGATGATGACCGTCGTCTCGCCCTCGGCTACGTCGAGCGTGAAGCCGTCGAGGACGCGCTTCGAACCGAAGGATTTGTAGACGTCCTTGAGCTGGATCACTGCCGGAGCGGACGAGTGGGCGAGAGGACGAAACCGACGAGAGGACGAAACGGACGAGAGGACGAGAGGACGAGAGGACTCATCCCAGCAGCAGAAAAGTGATCGTTCGCCGGACGTCGTACCAGACCTTGCGCTTTCTTGCTTCGCCCCTCAACGCAAAGGAGGCGGCCAGTTGGCCGCCTCCTTTTGCTGCTCTCGTCCTCTCGTCCTCTCGTCAGGCAGCGAAGCTTCCCAGCGCCCGACCGACATCGCCTTCGCGAAGCCGCTTGAGGGCCCGGTCGCGAAGCTGCCGAACGCGCTCGCGCGTGACGCCGAGCATGCTGCCGATCTCTTCGAGCGTGTGCTCCCGTCCGCCTTCGAGACCGAAGTACAGTCGCAGGACCTTCGCGTCGCGCGGGGGCAAGGTGGAGAGGGCCTGCTCGATCTCGTCGGTGAGGAAGCGGTTCATTGCTTCCTCCTCCGTGTCCGGCATCTCGTCAGCAACGAACCGCTCGATGAGCGATCGGTCGCCTTCGGGATCCATCGGGGCGTCGAGTCGCACGTCGCTGGTATTGAGGGCGGCGAGGGACTGGACGACGTCAACGGAGAGGCCGGTCAGCTGGCTCAGTTCCTCGGGGCTCGGTTCACGATTCAGCTTCTGCCGCAGGATCTCGCTCGCCTTGATGATGCGCGAGAGGTCGGCCGTGCGGTTGAGCGGAACGCGCACGGTGCGGCCCTGCCGCGCGAGCGCGGACAGGATCGCCTGGCGGATCCACCACACGGCGTAGGAGATGAACTTGACGCCCTGGTCCGGATCGAACTTCCGGGCCGCGGTGAGGAGGCCGACGTTGCCCTCGCCGATCAGGTCGATGAGCGGGAGTCCGCGGTTCTGGTATTTCTTGGCGACCGAGATAACGAAGCGCAGGTTGCGCTTCACCAGTTCCTGGAGCGCGTCCTGATCGCCGGCGCGGATCAGCCGCGCGAGATCGAGCTCCTCCGTCCCCTTGAGCAGCGGGT
>JBKJMP010000548.1:0-3218 GCA_046596395.1 Gemmatimonadaceae bacterium | reverse complement strand
CGACGACCTTACCGGAGAGCTGGCCAAGCTGCCAGGCATCGGGCGAAAGACGGCCCTTCGGCTCACCTATCATCTCCTCAAGCAGCCACCGGAGCAGAGTCGCCGGCTGGCGAGTGCCCTCAGCACCCTGTCGGACAAGGTGCGAGCGTGCTCGCGGTGCTTCAACCTTACGGAAGAGGAGCTGTGTCTGATCTGCCGGGACGGTCGCCGCGATCCCGCGATGATCTGTGTCGTGGAGGAAGCGGCGGATATCTCGGCAATCGAGCGGGCGGGAGAGTACCGCGGGCACTATCATGTTCTCGGTGGGCGGCTGTCACCGCTGGACGGTGTCACGCCGGATGACCTGACGATCGGGCACCTCGTGCACCGGATCCAGTCGAACGAGGTGCGGGAAGTGATCCTGGCGACCAATCCGAGCTTGGAAGGAGAGGCGACGGCCTTGTACGTTCAACGGCAGTTGGTGGCATTCCCGCTGAGCGTCACGCGCATCGCGCGCGGTCTGCCGGTCGGCGGGGATCTCGAGTATGCCGATGGTGGCACCATTGCCCAGGCGTTGTCCGCGCGGCGGGCGATGTGAGTGCACGCGATCAGACGCGCCTCGCAGGGTTCGGGTTTCTGGGTGGGCTGGCCGTTGGGCTCGTGCTGTGGGGAACGCAGGTGCAACGCAGTCGTCGCGACCTGTTCAGCCGGTCTCCGGTGAAGCGGTTCGCAGCGTTGGGTTTTCTTGGTGGACGGCCGGGTATCGAAACCGCGAAGCTCCTCACCGACTATGTGCGGTGGGAGGCGCGGCCCCTGCTGCGGAAGCGTGGCCAGCGCCTGCTGCGCCGAATGGAATCTTACCTCGACTAAGCAGAGATCCTCATGCCCGTAGGCGCCGCGAGCTGGTCGTTCACCGAAGACGACTTCGCCGCCATCACCGAGTCGCTCAACCGCTTCCTCTACGAGAGCAGCGCCCGCTGCACCATGCTCGTGGATCGCAGCGGCCAGCTCGTAGCGACCGTCGGCGAGCAACCCAAGTTCGATCCCACGGCCTTCGCCACGCTTACCGCGGCGGACTTCAGCGCGAACGACCAGCTCGCGAAGCTGATCGGCGAGTCCGACTTCAACTCCCTGTTCCACCAGGGAGAGAAGGAGTCGATGTACCTCGCAGACGTCGCCCGGCGGGTGATCCTCGTGGTGTTGTTCGACAACCGCACCACGCTGGGCCTCGTGCGGCTCAAGATGAAGCTCACGGTCGAGGAGCTCACGCAGTTGTTCCAGCAGGTGTTCGCGCGTCCGACGCAGGCGCAGGGAGGGGCACCTGGCCTCCTTGCCGGCGCCGACGATGAAATCGACAAGCTGTTCCAATAGGGGAGACGACAGCCATGTCGATGATCAACTACGCTTCGCGCGAGATCAACTGCAAGATCGTGTATTACGGCTCGGGACTCGGCGGCAAGACCACCAACCTCGAGCACGTGTACGGAAAGGTGCAGCCCGACACGCGCGGCAAGCTGATTTCGCTCGCCACCGAGACAGAGCGCACGCTGTTCTTTGATTTCCTGCCGGTCGACCTCGGGACGATTCGCGGTTTCAAGACGCGCTTTCATCTCTACACCGTGCCAGGGCAGGTGTATTACAACGCCAGCCGCAAGCTCATCCTCAAGGGCGTCGATGGCGTCGTCTTCGTGGCCGACTCGCAGGTCGAGCGCATGGAAGCGAACCAGGAGGCGATGCAGAACCTCTACGACAACATGGCCGAGTATGGCTATGACCTGACGAAGATGCCGTTCATCATCCAGTACAACAAACGCGACCTGCCGAACGCTGCACCGCTGAGCGAGCTGCAGGCGGCGCTGAACCCGGGCTGGGAGATCACCGATCCCAGCAAGCAGCGCGTAACCCCCGACCCGTTTCATGCCGGTGAGTTCCTCGTCCAGCAGCTGCCCACCGGGGAATGGATCGAGCGCGCACCGTACTTCGAGGCGGTCGCGGTCACCGGTGACGGGGTGTTCGAGACACTGCGCGGCATCAGCAAGTTGGTCCTCAAAGCGCTGGCCTAGACGCACGTGAACCTGCCGAACGCGGTCACCGTCGGTCGCATCCTGGCCACGCCGGTGATCGCGTGGCTGCCACTGACGTCCTCGTCGACACTGAGGCTCACCGCGTTCGTGCTGTTCATGGTCGCCGGCATTACCGACATCGTGGATGGCAACCTCGCGCGCTCCCGCAAGGAGGAGACTGACCTCGGCCGGTTGCTCGATCCGCTCGCCGACAAGCTCCTGCTCATCGCGACGATGATTCCGATGTACGTCCTCATGCGGTCGGCGGGCACGCCCCTCGACACATGGCCCGGAAAGGCGTTGAGCGGATACTTCCCCTTCCAGACGCCGTTCGGCGACGTCACCCTTGCCTGGTGGATCCTCGCCATCGTGCTGGGGCGCGAGCTGTTCATGACCGTGTTTCGCCAGCTCGCGGCGCGCCGCGGTGTCATCATTGCCGCCATCGGTCCCGCGAAGGTAAAGACGGGGTTCCAGATGGTCTGGATCGGCGCGTCGTACTGCTGGTTCTGGATGGCAACAGTCGCCGCAAACCGGGGATGGACCATGCCGCTCTGGACGTACTATGCGTACCTGAACGCATTCGTCGGGCTCTTCACGATGACGGTTGCCGTGGTGCTCACCGTGTATTCATTCTGGATCTACCTGCGCAACTACGGCGGCGTCCTCACCGGCGCGCCCGTGAGCGGCCGCAGCTGAGCGTCGGTCGATGAGGCTCGAAGTCGTCACGATCGGTGACGAGCTGCTGCTCGGCTACACCATCGACACCAACGCAGCGCATCTCGCGCGCGTGCTCGCGGGCGAGGGAGTCGAGATCGCCCGGCGCACCACGTGTGGCGACACGGCGGCCTCGATTGCCGAGGCGGTGCGCGATGCCCTCGCTCGCACCGGTGCCGTGATCACGACCGGGGGGCTCGGCCCAACGAGCGACGACCTCACCAAGCCGAGCATCGCGGCGCTGTTCGGTCGTGAGATGGCGCTCGACGAAGCGCACCTCGCCTGGATGGAGGAGCGCTGGCGCACGAAGTTCCAGCGCGCGATGCCGGCGTCCAACCGTCAGCAGGCCATGCTTCCGGTCGGTGCCACCAAGCTCACCAACCGCCACGGCTCCGCACCCGGCGTCTGGCTCGAGGACGAGCAGGGACGCTGGGTCGCAATGTTGCCCGGCGTTCCGCGTGA
>JBKJMP010000448.1:0-6038 GCA_046596395.1 Gemmatimonadaceae bacterium | reverse complement strand
CCGTTCGGCAAGGCAACGACCGACCTCCCCTTCCTGCTCCAGGTGGCGCAGGCAGCAGAGGACACCGGTGTGCGTGCGTACAAGGGGCAGGCGGGGTTGTTGATCTCGAACTCTGCGATTCTCGAGGCAGCACTTCGCATTCACTCGGTCGAGGCGCGCCACGCGTCGCGGATTCGCCGCATGCGTCGCGCGGCGGCAGGTGCGCCGACGTCGGTGCGGTATAGCGGTGTGGTACGGGGCGGCGATGCCGCGGCAGCCGGTGCGACCGATGCTGGTCCGCAGGCAGCGGCAGTCACGGCGGTGCTCAACCGTATCTACGGCGCCGGCGCGAACGCCACGACGGCTCCCTCGGAGTCGAATACGACCCATGCCGGCATCAACGTCACCACGCTCACCGGCGCGTCGTTCGGTCTCGAGGCGGCACAGGAAGCCTTCGACGAGCCGCTGGATCGCGCGGACGTCGTGGCCATCGTGCAGCCGTTCTTCATTCCCACGATCCAGTAGGAAACCGTGAAGACCACTCTGCTCATGCAGGCTTGGTCCCGTAACGCTGTGCTCCTCGCTGGAACCGCATGCCTGCTCGTGGCATGCGGCTCCGGTGCGGAGAAGGATGCCGCGGCAGACACGATGCCCAAACCCGACACCGTGGGAGCAATGATGACGGCGACGTCGCCCGCAGCACCCGATGCAGAGATGGCAGCAGTCCTTGACGAGCTTGGGACACTGAACGGCAAGCCCATCGAGAGTCTCGAGCCGGCCGAGGCGCGCAAGCAGCCAACGCCCGCCGACGCGGTGAAGCAGTTGATGACGAAGCTCGGGATGCCCACGACGCCACCGCCGGGCACCAGCATGAAGACGCGAACGGTCGCCGGCGCAGCGGGCCAGCTCGCGGCGAACGTCTACACCCCCGACGGCCCGGGTCCATTTCCCGTGATCGTGTACTATCACGGCGGCGGCTGGGTCATCGCGAACACGGACGTCTACGACGGTGGCGCCCGCGGGCTCTCGATCGCGGCAAAGGCGATTGTCATCTCCGCAAACTATCGCCAGGCGCCCGAGCACAAGTTCCCGGCGGCCCACGACGATGCCGTCGCGATCTATGAGTGGACCGTAAAGAACGCGGCCTCGCTGAATGGCGATCCGAAGCGCATCGCCCTCGCTGGTGAGAGCGCCGGCGGCAACCTCGCCGTCGCGACCGCGATCGCGGCGCGCGACAAGGGAATGCAGGCGCCGCTCGCCGTGATCTCGGTCTATCCCATCGCTGGACGCGATACGAACACCGCATCATACGTCGAGAACGCGAGCGCGAAGCCGCTGAATCGCGCGATGATGAGCTGGTTCTTCGACAAGTACGTGCGCACGCCAGCCGATGGGCAGGACCCGCGCATCAACCTCGTTGGCGCCGACCTGAAGGGACTACCGCCGATCACGATCATCAATGCGCAGATCGATCCACTGCGCACCGATGGTGAGGTGCTCGCCGAGCGCATTCGCGGTGCTGGCGGCACGGTGGACCAGAAGACGTACCTGGCCGTCGCGCACGAGTTCTTCGGCATGGCCGCCGTCCACCCGAAAGCGAAGGACGCGCAGGCCTATGCGGCCGCCGCCCTCGCAACCGTCTTCAAGTAGGGCCATGCAAACGGCCACAGCGCTCCAGTCGAACTGCGACTTCCTCGAGGCGGCACTCGACGAATTCGTCCTCGCCGCGCGACCGCTGCCGAGCTCCATTTGCGGACGCCTTGCCGCCGTCTACCGCGCGCTCGGCCGGTTCGACGATGAAGTCCACCTGCTCGAGCGGTACCGGGAGTCGCAGGTAAATGACATTGCTCGCGCACGCTTCGAGGCGAGGCTGGGCAAGGCGCGAACACTCGCGGAGCGCATGCGGCGGCGGGAGAGCGGCGCACTCTCATCGGTGCGTGACGTGCTGGCTCGCCCGAATCCGTACAAACGGATACGCACGCGAGTCAGCACGGGGCAATGACCTGGGCGAGCAACACCACTACCGTGGGCCGTCTTTCTCCAGCGCCCGCATTCCGATGTACTCCGCCTGGTCCAGGAAGCGATGCACCGACACCATGGCATCGCCGAACCGCAATTGGCCATTCGCCGGCAGCGCACGCTTCACCACGCGCTCGATGTCCTCGCGAATGATCATGAACTCGCGCCGGAACGCCGCTTCCTTCCACCCGAGCCGCGCGCGCTGCGCTCCGTGGCGCTCCGCCACGAGCCGCTGGATCTCCATCGCATCGGCGAGAAGGGGTGACGGCTCGCCATTCACCTCTTCATAGACGATCAGCGCGCCGGCGATGTCGGCGAGTAGGGTGCCGAGATGATCGGTGAGCTGCGACGTCCGGAGCCCCGCCGCCATCGGCATGCACTCATCACACCGGATGCGCGCGACGACCCCGCTCACCAGGGGCTCGAGCTCGACGAGGATACCGCGAGCGACATCGACCAACCCGTGGAGATTCACCGCGACTGCGGGCGTGGTGACGACGACGGGCTCCGTGCTCTCCTTGGCCGCGGACATCTCGGCGGTCACGTCTGCCGGAATCCAGAGATTGAACGTCGAGCCCTGGCCGACCGTGCTGTGCACCGTGAGGTCGCCGCCCATCGCGCGTGCGAGGCGCTGCCCGATCGTGAGTCCGACGCCGCTGCCCTCGCGGGTGCGCGTGGTCCCCGACTCGACTTGCACGAACGGCTCGAAGATCGCCGTGAGCTTGTCCGCAGGGATGCCGCTTCCCGTATCGGTGACGTCGATCCGCAGGTATGCGCCCCGCACCGGCAGGCGCGCCTCCGGAGCCGTCTCCGCCGTCACGGTGCTCTCGATCGTGATCGTCCCTCCCGGATCCGTGCACTTCACCGCATTGGACAGGAGGTTGACGAGCACCTGCGTCACCCGCTCCGAATCGCCGATGTAACCCGGCAGTTTCTCTGCGCCGGGCACGACGACGATCCGAAGGTTCTTGCCCGTTGCCTGTGGCTGGATCAGCGTGACGGCTGCTCTGACGGCGTCCGCTACCATTGCGGGTGCGCCCGCAATCGTGAGGCGCCCCGCGTCGACCTTCGCCAGGTCGAGGATGTCGTTGACGAGCGCTAGCAGATGCTTCGCGCAGAGGCGGATGCGCACGATCTGGTCGCGCATCGCGGGGTTGATGTCGCCGGAGATTCCGAGCTCGATGAGCTCCGAATAGCCGAGAATGGCGTTGAGGGGCGTGCGCAACTCGTGCGACATGATGGCGAGGAAGTCGGACTTCGTGCGGCTTGCCGATTCCGCCTGGATGCGCGCCTCGCGCTCGTGTGCCAGTTGATTCGTGCGCTCGAGGGCGATCCTGCGGTCCGTCGTGTCGCGCAGCGACACCAGGTCCACCAACTCACCCTCCCAGCGCGCCTTCACCACCCGCAGTTCCGCGTGGAGGACGGTGCCGCCGCCGCGGCGCACGATCTCCATCTCGGTCGTCTCCCCCGCGACCAACGCACTGCCGAGCACGGTTCCCACGAGCTCGTCGGGCGCTCGGTTAAAGAGCCGACCCGCCGCCGGGTTCGCAAAGCGAATTGCGCCTGCCGGGTCCACGATCACGATGCCGTCCGCGAGACTCTCGATGATCTCGCGCAACCCGTCACCCTGGGTTGAGGTCATTGTGATTCCCTTCGCGGCGGTCGCCGCCTGATTCGGCAGTTCGTCGGTCATGGCAGCGGGTTGAGAGACGGGGGTGTCCCCCAGCGGGGCTCATGGTCGCCGATCGCCGCAATTCCGTCAATGCAACTGGCGGGCCTATCCGTTGTGAATCGTCGCTGGCGAAATGCTCGCCCGCCAGCGACCATTCTGGTACCCATGCACGGATCGGGAGGCGACGTCTGTCCAAGTACCTGCTGAGGCTGTTCGTCACGGGAGAGAGTTCCCGCACGACCGCAGCCATTTCCAACCTGCGCCGGATCTGCGAGAATGAGCTCGAGGGGCAGTACGACCTCGAGATCATCGACGTCCTGGAACACCCCGAAGTCGCCGAGGATGAGAAAATTCTCGCGACGCCGACGCTCATCAAGTCGCTGCCGTTGCCGCTGCGGCGCGTGATCGGTGACCTGTCGGATACCGAGAAGGTGCTGCTCGGCCTCGAGGTGCAGCCGGTGCGCCTGGAGGATCCCGACCGGATGGGTGCGCCGTGATCAAGGCCTCGATCACGACGACGAGTGCGGCGGTCGAGAAGATCGCCACCGGCATCTCGAGCTTCGACATCATCGCCAAGGGCGGGCTCCCCAGAAACCGCACGACGCTGATCTCGGGCACGGCCGGCAGTGGCAAGACGATCTTCGCGGTGCAGTTCCTCGCAGCGGGGATCGCGGCGGGTCACCCGGGCGTCTTCGTCACGTTCGAGGAGTCGGCGACGGACATCCGGCGGAACATGCTGAGCTTCGGGTGGGATCTCGAGCAGTGGGAGGCCGACGGCAAGCTCGCATTCGTCGATGCGTCACCCGACGCCGAGGTCCAGTCGATCGAGGCCGGCGGCTTCGACCTCGGTGCGCTCATGGCGCGCGTCCGCCACGCGGTGAAGAAGGTGAAGGCAGAGCGCGTGGCAGTCGATTCGCTCGGCGCTGTGTTCTCGCAGTTCTCCGACCAGTCCATCGTTCGTGGCGAGCTCTTTCGCATCGCGTCGGCCTTGAAGGCCCTCGGCGTGACCGCCGTCCTGACGGCGGAGCGCACGGAGGATTACGGTCCGATCGCGCGGTTCGGCGTCGAGGAGTTCATCGCCGACAACGTCATGATCCTGCGCAACGTGCTCGAGGATGAGAGCCGGCGCCGTACGATCGAGATCCTCAAGTTTCGCGGCTGTGACCACCAGAAGGGAGAGTATCCCTTCACGATCGTGCCTGATGGCGGTGTGATCGTGATTCCGCTGTCGGCGATGCATCTCAGCATGAAATCGTCGAACGTGCGGATCTCGTCCGGCAACGTCGCGCTCGACGAGATGTGCGGCGGTGGCCTCTTTCGCGATTCGGTGACGCTCGTCTCGGGGGCCACGGGAACCGGCAAGACACTCACCGTGACCCAGTTCCTTCAAGGTGGCGCGACGAACGGCGAGCGCTGCCTGCTGCTCGCGTTCGAGGAGAGCAGGGACCAGCTCGTGCGCAACGCAACGGGCTGGGGTTTCGACTTCGGGAAGATGGAGCGCGACGGCCAACTGCGCGTCGTGTGCGACTATCCGGATATCTCGGGTCTCGAGGATTGGCTCGTCACCATCCAGGCAGCCATCCTCGATTTCAAGCCGCATCGGGTGGCGCTCGACAGCCTGTCCGCACTCGAGCACGTGGGCTCAGCGAAGGCATTCCGCGAGTTCGTCATCGGGCTGACGTCGTTCATCAAGCACCAGGAGATCACGGGGCTGTTCACGTCCACGACGGCGAGCCTCATGGGCGGCGATTCCATCACGGAGACGCACATCTCCACGCTCACGGACTCGATCATCCTCCTGCGCTATGTCGAGATGTTCGGCGAGATGAAGCGCGGGCTCACGGTGCTCAAGATGCGCGGCTCGGCGCACGACAAGGCGATTCGCGAGTTCTCGATCGACAAGGGCGGCATGCGCATGGGTCGTCCGTTCCGAAACGTTACGGGCATCCTCGCCGGCGCGCCGGTGCACCTGTCGCCAACGGATCTGGAGCGGACGTGGACGCAAGTGGACCAGGACGCGGGGCGCTCGGCATGAACGGCCTGAGGTAGCAGCGCCCGGGCAGTCGACGTTGCGCCGGCACCGTGGTTCGTGCCGGCGCTCCTGGCACCGAACGCTATGTCGTCTTCGCGAGGAGGCAGTGCGGCGTAACTCTCGTTCATCCCGCCCTCCATTCCCGAGTGCAGCATGCCGTCGCGCTCCTCGCCAGTGCCCGCCGCGTTCAACCTCCATTTTCTCGATCACGAGCTTGTTGCCGCGTCCCCACCACTGCGCGATCAGCGTCGGGTCGGTAAACCCCTTCCACACGCGATCGCGCGAGGCGGCGAAGCTGCGCTCCACGCGGATCTCGCGATCGCTCGGCGTGGTGAG
>JBKJMP010000354.1:0-3824 GCA_046596395.1 Gemmatimonadaceae bacterium | reverse complement strand
GACGGGTTGCGGAGTGAGCTGGCCGCACTGAGCCTTCGCCTCGATGGGCTGCGCGACGAGCAGAAGCGCGCGGACGACGAACGGTCGGAAGGGGAGCTGCGCGCACACGTCGGCGAGTTGTCTGCGTCCGACTGGGAGCGGATGGCGTCGAGCAGCGACGCGCGTCTGGCTGAGCTCGGGCAGAAGTATGGCGCCGTGGAGCAGGAGCTCACGCGGACGCGCGAACTGCTGGACGCTGCCGAGCGTCCGGCTGGCGCGGCCGCACCGGAACCTGTGGCCCGGGCAGTGCTCGCAGAACCGGTCGCTCTCCCTGGGCCGCCAGCGCCCGACGCACCACCCGTGCGGAAGTCGGTCCCGGTTGCAGCACGTCAAGTGAGTGCGCCCGTCACAGACGTCGAGGTCGAGCGCAAGCCGACGACTCGCGCGTCCGTGGCAGTTCCGCAGCTCGCCGACGCACCTTCCGCCGAGCAGCAGTCGCTCGGGATCGAGGAGGCAGCAGCGCCGGCGGCGCACGTGCCTCCTCCGGCAGCGGCCCCTTCGGCTCCGTCGGCGCCTCCGGAGGCATTCTCAGCCTCGCCGGCGGTGCGCCCCGGCGTCGAGCTCACGCCACCGTCGACACCTCGCCTCAGCAAGTTCGACGAGCTCGCGTTTCTGAGCTCGGTCGTGGATACGCCGTCCGGCGCGATCGAACCGGCGCCTGCCGACCTGCCGGACGAAAAAACGCGGCGCGAGACGTTCGCGATGCGCGCGCACGACGAGGAGATCGAGAACCTCTCGTCGCGTCGCTCCACGCCGCTCGACAACCTGGTGACCGAGTACGAGCGCGAAGAAACGTCGGCGCTATCGCGGCGAGATGGATCATCCGCCCCCCGCGCGAGCACGGGGGCGGATGGCGCCAAGACCCTCAAGTGCAGCGAATGCGCATCGATGAACTACCCCACCGAGTGGTACTGCGAGCGGTGCGGTGCGGAGCTGGCGTCGCTCTGAGGGGCTGAACGAAAATCGCCGGGCGGCGCGAGGCCGACCGGCGACTTGGTACTGCGTGGAGCAGCGGGTCAGGCCGTTGCGGCCTTGGCCATGCGGCTCTTGTTGCGAGCAGCCATGTTCTTGTGCACCAGGCCCTTGCGGGCGGCGCGGTCGAGGAGACTGACGGCCTGTGTCCGCTCTTCAGCGGTAGCCGTCGGCGCCTTGGCCTTCTTGAGCGCGGTACGGAGCGCCGAGCGCTGAGCGCGATTACGCACAGTGGCAGAGCGTGACTTCCGCATGTTCTTCTTCGCGGATGCGATATTCGGCACGAAATATCTCCAAAAAAATCAGTAGAGCTCGCGACAGTGGCGAGCTTGCATGGTAGTTGGGAAAGAGAGCGAAGTCAAGCAAGGACAGCGCTTTGGCAGTGGGTCACTTTGATTGTAACAGGCGCTTGGGGTCCATCAGTCCGAGCATTTCTTCGACCGTCCAAACGTGGTCGGTGATACCAGCGGCCATACAGGGCGTTGTCTTGATTCCGTTCGCTGCCTTGGTGAGCGTCATGTGCGGACGGCAGTAGTTGTAGAAGAAGAACATCAGGGAGGCGGCGTGCGCGTGGTTCTCTGCCTTCTTGCTGAATGCGTTGGTCAGGCGGGTGAAGCGGCGGTTGCTCATGCGGACCGTCAGGTTGGACCGCTCGACGTAGGACGTGGACACGCGTGAATCGTCCGGATTGCCCATGACCCACATCTTTTCCGTGCTCACGACCACGGGGGAGGGGCTGTACCGGCCACCCGTCGGGCCTTCCGCCGTCTGGCCGAACTCCTTCTTGATTTGCGCGTAGTCCACGCCGTTCCAACCGAACGCCGCTTCAACGGCCTTGGTGTAGTGGCGCAAGCCTTCTGTGGTGAGCTGTATGCGATTCGCAAGGCGGGAAGCTACATCAGCCATGAACGTGTGCGCGTTCTCGCCTGAGCGCGTGCCGACGAGCCAGGAGATCATCAGCTTCGTGTCCGCGTCAAGCGCGGTGAACGTCCAGATGTCACCCTGACCGTCCTTGGTGGCGTTCGCGGCCTTGGCGCCGACAAACGACCAAATCTCGTCCGCCTCAACGACCTTGCACGGCAGGTTGCGCAGCGTGCAGTCCTGATAGATCGAGCAGAACTCGCCCACCTCGACGAGCAGCTTGAGCACCGTCGCCTTTGCCGCGCCCGTCAAGCGACAGGTCGCCCGAATAGAGTTGCCTTCGCATAGTGACCGAACGATCCCAGCGCGCTTCTCAAGGGGCAAAACGTTCATGCCGGGCAATCGAGTCAAATGCTCAAGCAGTGTCAAGTCATCGCGTGATCTGGTAACGTCTTGCCAGTGATGCACCCTACGAGCATGATGTGTGTAGTAGTAGCTCTGTGTCTTCTTCTGGAATGGAGTTCTCCATGGTGAATGGGGCCAAAAAGGGGGGCTTCAATCTCTATGGTGGATTGGACCCTGCGGACCTTCCGCGGTACACGCGAGTTGATGCATGTCGCGCCACTGGCGTGCCTGCGTCAACAATTGGAGTCTGGGTGCGGGGCATGCCCTTCACGTCCCGCAAGGGCGTGCGAAAGTTCTATGAGCCGGTTGTGCGCTTGCCGGACGAGAGTGACCCCCGCCTTTCATTCAACAACCTCCTTGAGGTGAATGTGCTGCGGGCGCTTCGCGAGGTGCACGAGGTTCAGCTGAGGTCCGTTCGCGATGCAATTGAGAACGCCAGGGTCGAGCACAAGATAGAGCGGTTGCTTATTCATCCCAATCTTCGCACCTCAGGGGGTGCGCTCTTCCTAGACTACTACTTCCAGTTGGTCGATCTTTCCAACTCGAAGCAGTTGGCAATGAGACAGATTTTGGAGCACTCACTAAAGCGCGTTGACATCGACGAAGACCGTCGAGTCACTTTCTTCCCGATGCCTCGCCGCATGGCTCCGGACGAAAGGCCGATTCTTGTGTCGCCCTACGTAGCGTTCGGAAGCGCAATCCTTGAGCGGCGGGGTGTGTCCACGTATGCGATTCGGGAGCGCTTTGACGCAGGTGAAGATCAGGCTAACATCATGGCCGATTACGCGATAAAGGAAGCAGAGTTCGACGAGGCGATTCTCTACGAAGCGGCCGCCTAAGAACAGCGCTCCTTGGGTCTTCTTCACGGACCGCGACCTTGGCAGTAGCCTCCCAAACGCACTTCGTGCCGCTGGCTACAGGGTTGAGCGGCACGACGACCACTTTGACACGCGAACGCGTGACGAACAATGGTTGCCCGAAGTAGCGTCTCGCGGCTGGGTGGCGCTCTCCCACAACAAACACATCCGGCGCGTTACGCTAGAGCGCGACGCAGCAATGCGCAGCGGACTCGCCCTCTTCATGCTCATCGGTAAAGACACGACGAATATCAACGCAATCTTATGGTTACGATGCCCAAGGTTGTGGCGTTCTTGGAGCGCCACAGCCCGCCATTCATTGCGCATGTCGTTCGGCCGGATGCCAAGTACCCGCTTGGAAGTAGACCGGGCAACGTTCAGATGGTTTTGACTCTCGATCAGTGGCGCCTGATGCAGGGAGAAATCGGACCCCCCTAGACGTCACCTTTTTTTCCCTTCCATCGGGCCGCAGCGCCCTTCTTCGCGATCTCCGTACGGCGACTCTTGGACAAGGACCGCGATCGGGCTTTGCCCCCGCGCTTGCCCCCGATGCTGCCCCGGCGTACGGCTTCTGGGTTTAGCTCCTCGCGATCCGCGGGCGGCAACGTCTTGGGTGCCTCGCCAGTGGCCTCCTGCATGACACGAAAGGCGATCTCGGCCGCGTCGGGCCTGAGCCTGGCGGGCTTCTTG
>JBKJMP010000175.1:0-2529 GCA_046596395.1 Gemmatimonadaceae bacterium | reverse complement strand
ATCTTTCGCTCGGATGACGGCGGCGACACGTGGGACCGCGTGAACGGCGACCAGAAGTTCCAGGTGCGCCCCTTCTATTACTCGAAGGTCACGGCGGATCCGCTGAACGAGAACACGCTGTACGTGATGAACCTGACCGTGTGGAAGTCGATCGACGGCGGCCGGACGTTCTCGCGTATTCGCGTACCGCACGGCGACACGCATGGCATGTGGGTCGATCCGCGGGACCCGAATCGCCTGATCAACGCCAACGATGGCGGCGGGACCGTCTCGCTCGACGGCGGCCGGAGCTGGTCGTCGCTCGACAACCAGCCCACGGCGCAGTTTTATCACGTGATCACCGACAACCAGTGGCCGTATCGGATCTACGGCGCGCAGCAGGACAACTCCACCGTCTCCATCGCGTCGCGCTCGGATCATGGGACCATCACGTCTCGCGACTGGTGGCCGGTGGCGGGGTGCGAGAACGCACACATCGCGGTGGACCCGCGCAATCCCGACGTCACGTATGGCGGATGCTACACCGGCATCCTCACGCGACATGACCGGCGCACGGGCCAGGAGCGTGACATCTCCGTGTGGCTCGCCAACTACGATGGGTACGCCGCCAAGGACATCCCCAACCGCTTTCAGTGGACGTTTCCCGTCCTGTTGTCACCGCACGATCCGCGAACGCTGTACGTGGCGTCGCAGAACGTGTGGCGCTCGACGGACGAGGGAGGCTCGTGGTCGAAAATCTCGCCCGACCTCAGCTACGCCGATACCACGACACTCGGCCGCAGCGGTGGCGACGTCCACGGCGACATGACGGGCACCGAGTGGTACGCAACCGTGTACGCGCTCGCCGAATCGCCCGTGGCCAAGGGACATCTGTGGGCGGGCACCGATGACGGGCGCGTGCACCTCACGCGTGACGGCGGCGCGAGCTGGCAGGAAGTAACACCGAGGCAGATGGAGAAGCACACGCGTGTGAACGGCATCGAGCCGTCGCGCTGGGACCCCGGGGTCGCCTATCTCTCTGCCACACGCTACCAGCTCGACGACTTCCGCCCGTATCTCTATCGCACGGCGGACTACGGACGCACGTGGACGCGCATCGACGCCGGCATCCCCGTGGGTGCGTACACCCGATCCGTTCGCGAGGACGTGGTGCGCCGCGGGCTGCTCTTCGCCGCCACGGAGACGGGAGTGTACGTCTCGCACGACGATGGCGCACGATGGGAGACGCTCCAGCTCAACCTGCCACGCGTGAGCGTGCGCGACCTGGCCGTGAAAGACAACGACCTCATCGCGGCCACGCACGGCCGGTCGTTCTGGGTGCTCGACGACATCGCGCCGCTGCGCCAGCTTGCCGACAGCGTCACCCGGAAGAAGGCGCACCTGTTTGCGCCGTCGAAGGCCATCCGCTTCGCGGGCGGGAGCTCCCGCACCTCGCAGGCCGGTGAGAATCCGCCCGATGGGGCCCTCGTCGATTTTTACCTGAAGGATTCCTCCGCGCAGAAGGTCACGATCCAGTTCCTCGAGCGATCGGGCACGGTGATTCGCTCATTCTCCAGCGCGACGAAGGGCGACAGCACCACGAAGCCCGACAGCAGCGCCCGGCGCGGTACCGAGCCGAACGCGCTCGGCGGGCGCGCCGTCCGGTCCACCGCCCCGCCCGACACGGTGACGAAAATCGTCCCGAAGGTCATGCTCGATTCGCTCGCGTTCGTGCCGGCCGACTCCATCGTTCGTGCGCGCGCCGGCACCAATCGCTTCTTCTGGAATCTCAGGTACGCCGACGCCACCTCGCTCAAGACTGTCGTCAACGATCTCGGCACACTCGCCGGTCCCAAGGCGGTACCGGGCGAGTACGTCGTGCGGCTCATCGTGGGTAGCGACACGCTCGTGCGTCCGCTCACCATCGTCGAGGACCCGCGCATCCAGGTCACCACCGAAGAGCTCCAGCGAAATTTCGATCTCGCGATCAGGGTGCGCGACAAGATCACCGAGATCAGCGAGGCGTTCACCCGCATCGAGGAGCTTCAGGCACAGATCGACACCCGTGTGAGCCAGACGAAAGGCCAGCCGTACGCGGACAGCCTGAAGAGGGCTACGAAGCCGGTGCGCGACAAGCTCGAGGTGGTTCGCACGGAGCTCGTGGACTGGTACAACCATGTGGACCAGGCCACGCTGCACTTTCCGATCAAGCTGTACAACATGATGCTTACGCTGGCCGCGCAGGTGCAGAGCGCCGATGCACCGCCCACCCGGCAGCACGGTGAGATCTTCACCGACCTGGGCGGGAAGGTGGACGTGCAGATTCGCGTGCTGCGGCAGATCGAGGGCAGCGACCTGGCCGCACTCAACCGGCTGCTGCTGCAGCTTGGGGTCCCGCCGATCTTCGTTGCGCCGGTGAAGGTGAAGGGGGTGGCATGAACAGCCCGTCGTCCGTTGACGGTTGTTCGTTTTCCGTTTTCCTACCCGTAATCCGTGATGCGTAGTCCTCGATCAGCGTACCAGTCGTGGGGCCTGCGAAAGAAGGTGCTG